>NZ_JBFBAF010000007.1:104646-303578 GCF_040682095.1 Amycolatopsis sp. NPDC051372 | reverse complement strand
GGGAAACGGCGGCGCGGCGCCTGCTCGGCAAGCTGACCGGCGACACGCCTCTCGACGGCATGACCGTGCTGCCGACCGAACTGTGGCCGTGGCTCGCCGCGATCGCCGTCGCCGCCTGTCTGGTGGTCACCGTTCTGGGTGTTTTCGGGTCCGGCACGCCGGGTGGCGCGGTGCCCGAGCGCACGGCTTCGGTGTCCGTGCAGCAGGGCGACACGCTCACCGCGATCGCCGCCCGCTTCGCGCCCGACTCGGACCAGGCCGCCGTGGTCGAGCGCATCAAACAGCTCAACCACCTCGACGACGCCGTCCTCGTGCCCGGTTTGCCGCTCACGGTGCCGGTCGCATCGGAGGTGGCCGGGTTCGGTTCGTGACCGTCGGGATGCGCTCGATCGCGCCACGGATCGGTGCCTTCTTCACCCGCTTGTGTCGCTTGCGTGGGCCGTCCGGGCAATCTATGGTCAACCCCTACATCTGGTAGTTACACCGCTGTAGTTGGTCCACAGGTAGGGGTAGACTGGAGACCAGTTGTCCACAGCTGGGCGGTGTTCACCCACCGGTTGTCCACAAGTCGATCACCAGGCGCGGGTCCGTGCGGGGTGGTCGTGGTCCAGGCCGTAGCGTGGCGGCAGGGCCGGCGTGGATGGACTCGGCCGGCGCGGAGGGGAAGGTGATCGGCGGATGAGGTGCCCGTTCTGCCGGCATGCGGACTCTCGGGTCGTCGACTCCCGAGAGGTGGATGAAGGACAGGCGATCCGGCGGCGGCGCTCGTGCGCCCAGTGCGGCCGGCGCTTCACCACGTCGGAGACGATGGTGCTCGCCGTCGTCAAGCGGTCCGGCGTCACCGAGCAGTTCAGCCGGGACAAGGTCGTCAACGGCGTGCGGCGGGCCTGTCAGGGTCGGCCGGTCGACGACGACGCGCTGCAGAAGCTCGCGCAGCGCGTGGAGGAGTCGATCCGCTCCGCCGGTCTGGCGGAGATCCCGAGCCACGAGGTCGGTCTGGCCATCCTCGGCCCCTTGCGGGAGCTCGACGGGGTCGCCTACCTCCGGTTCGCCAGCGTCTACCGCTCGTTCTCCTCGGTCGAGGACTTCGAGAAGGAGATCGCCGACCTGCGGGAAGCCATGGCGGGTACTGCCGCGGAAGAAGGAAGCGAGCGCGCCGGAGACGACTGAGTGTCGCCTGCGCCGCGCGGGAGCGAGGGACGAGACCCGATGACCGAAACCGTGGGAACCGGCGCGGCGGCCGCCGGCCGGAGCAAGAAGAAGGCCAGTGGTGGTCTGGCCGTCAAGCGGGTCTTCACGACCGAAGGCGTGCACCCGTACGACGACGTCGTGTGGGAGAAGCGCGACGTCGTGATGACCAACTGGCGCGACGGCAGCGTCAACTTCGAGCAGCGGGGCGTCGAGTTCCCCGAGTTCTGGTCGGTGAACGCCACCAACATCGTCACCAGCAAGTACTTCCGCGGCGCCGTCGGCTCCCCGCAGCGCGAGAGCAGCCTCAAGCAGCTCATCGACCGCGTGGTGAAGACGTACGTGAAGGCCGCCGCGGACCACGGTTACTTCTCCGGTGCAGGCGACCTGGAGATCTTCGAGCACGAGCTCACCTGGATGCTGCTGCACCAGGTCTTCAGCTTCAACTCGCCGGTCTGGTTCAACGTCGGCACGTCCTCGAAGCAGCAGGTCTCGGCGTGCTTCATCCTGTCGGTCGACGACACGATGGAGTCGATCCTGAACTGGTACCGCGAGGAGGGCCTGATCTTCAAGGGCGGCTCCGGCGCGGGCCTCAACCTCTCGCGCATCCGCTCCTCGAAGGAGCTGCTCACCTCCGGCGGCACCGCGTCCGGCCCGGTTTCGTTCATGCGCGGCGCCGACGCGTCCGCGGGCACCATCAAGTCCGGCGGCGCCACGCGGCGCGCGGCGAAGATGGTCGTGCTCGACGTCGACCACCCCGACATCGAGGAGTTCATCCAGACCAAGGCGCGCGAAGAGGAGAAGATCAAGGTCCTCCGCGACGCCGGGTTCGACATGGACCTCTCCGGCGCGGACATCGCGTCGGTGCAGTACCAGAACGCCAACAACTCCGTGCGCGTGTCCGACGAGTTCATGCAGGCCGTGGAGAACGGCACGGAGTTCGGGCTGCGCGCCCGCCTCACGGGCGAGGTCATCGAGCGCACCGACGCGAAGAAGCTGTTCCGTACTATGGCGCAGGCCGCGTGGGAGTGCGCCGATCCGGGCGTGCAGTACGACGGCACGATCAACGACTGGCACACCTGCCCGGAGTCGGGCCGCATCAGCGCGTCGAACCCCTGCAGCGAGTACATGCACCTCGACAACTCCAGCTGCAACCTCGCGTCGCTGAACCTGCTGAAGTTCGTGGCCGACGACGGTACGTTCGACGCGCCGCTGTTCGCGAAGGCCGTGGAGTTCGTGATCACGGCGATGGACATCTCCATCTGCTTCGCCGACTTCCCGACCGAGCCGATCGCCGACACCACGCGCAAGTTCCGCCAGCTGGGTATCGGCTACGCCAACCTCGGCGCGCTGCTGATGGCGCTGGGCCACGCGTACGACTCCGAAGGCGGCCGCGCGCTCGCCGGCGCGATCACGTCGCTGATGACCGGTGTGTCGTACCGGCGCTCGGCAGAGATGGCCAAGGTCGTCGGCGCGTACGAGGGTTATGCGCGCAACGCCTTGGCGCACCAGCGCGTGATGCGCAAGCACGCCGCGGCCAACGAGCTGGTCCGCACGTACCACTCCAACGACGCGGCCGTCCGCGCGCTGGCCACCGAGGAGTGGCAGCGCGGCATCGAGCTCGGCACGCGTCACGGCTGGCGCAACGCGCAGGCCTCGGTGCTCGCGCCCACCGGCACCATCGGCTTCATGATGGACTGCGACACCACGGGCATCGAGCCGGACTTCTCGCTGGTGAAGTTCAAGAAGCTGGTCGGCGGCGGGTCGATGCAGATCGTCAACCAGACCGTGCCGCGCGCGCTGAAGGTGCTGGGCTACCAGGACGAGCAGGTGGAGGCGATCGTCGAGTACGTGGCGCAGCACGGCCACGTGGTCGACGCGCCGGGCTTGCGCCCGGAGCACTACGAGGTGTTCGACTGCGCGGTGGGCGAGCGCTCCATCGCGCCGATGGGCCACGTGCGGATGATGGCCGCGGTGCAGCCGTTCCTGTCGGGCGCGATCTCGAAGACGGTGAACATGCCGGAGACGGCGACCGTCGAAGAGGTCGAGGAGATCTACTTCCAGGGCTGGAAGCTCGGCCTGAAGGCGCTGGCCATCTACCGCGACAACTGCAAGGTCGGCCAGCCGCTGTCCACGGCGAAGAAGAAGGAAGCCGAGGCGGAGCCGGAGAAGGTCGTGGAGTACCGCCCGGTGCGCCGCCGCCTGCCGAAGAAGCGCCCGAGCCAGACCGTGTCGTTCACCGTCGGCGGCGCCGAGGGTTACCTCCACGCGGGCTCCTACCCCGACGACGGCCTCGGCGAGATCTTCGTCAAGCTCGGCAAGCAGGGTTCGACGCTGGCGGGCGTGATGGACGCCTTCTCGATGTCGATCTCCGTGGGCCTGCAGCACGGCATCCCGCTGGAGTTCTACGTCTCGAAGTTCTCCAACCTGCGCTTCGAACCGGCCGGCATGACGGACGACCCGGACATCCGCATCGCCACCAGCGTGATGGACTACCTGTTCCGCCGCCTGGCGCTGGACTACCTGCCGTACGAGAAGCGCTCGCAGCTCGGCATCTTCACCGCCGACGAACGCTCGGCCGAAGTGGAATCCAACTACGGCGGCATGGACCTCGAAGCCCTGCGCACCAGCGTCGACTCCTCCCCGGCCTCCGCTTCCACCCCGGCCGCCCCGCCCACCACGGTGGCCCCGGATGCGCACTCCACGGCCGAACTGATGGAACTCCACCTCGGCAAAGCCGCAGACGCGCCGTTGTGCATGACGTGCGGCACGAAGATGCGGCCTGCGGGGTCGTGTTATGCCTGTGAAGGATGTGGGGCTACGTCGGGTTGTAGCTGATTGTCGTGACGTGGTGAAGCGGGGAGCCGGGTTTCCGGCTCCCCGCTTTGCTTTGCCGGCGACCGGATTTCCGCACAGGATCTCCACACGTCCTCCCGCCGGCGATCACATCGGTGCGACAGCATCGGGCGCGTGGAGTGGCTCAGGGAGTTCAGGGAAGAAGCACAGCGGCGGCGAGTGCGGCCGGAGCCGGAGTGGGGGCGCGGGGCGCGGCTGGACCCTGTGGTGGTGCGGAGTGTGCAGCGGTTCCAGGTGGGGGAGTCGGGGGACGGGGCCAACCTGATCGCCAAGGCGGACCCGCGGTTTCGGCCCGCCGTCGAGTTGTTCGTGGCCGAGGAGCAGAACCACGCGCGGCTGTTGGCCGAACTCCTCAGGGCCGCGGGGAGTTCGACGATCCACCACCACTGGTCCGACGCCGTGTTCGTCTGGCTCAGACGGGCGCTCGGGCTCAGGCTCGAGTTGATGGTGCTGTTGATCGCCGAAGTCGTGGCACTGAGCTACTACCGGGCGCTGAGAGATGGCACCGGGGATCCGCTCACGAGGGAAGTCGCGGCGAGGATTTTGGCGGATGAGGAGCGGCATGTGCCGTTCCACTGTGATCAGCTCAGAGGGACTTTCCCCAGGGCAAAGGGAAAACTCGTCGCCGGATGGTGGCGGATCCTGATGCTGGGCGCGTTGTCCGCTGTCCTTGTGGATCACGGGCGAGCGTTGGGGGCACTCGGTGTCACGCGGTTCGCGTTCGTGGCGGGGGTGCTGGGGCGGTTCGAGCAGGTGGTCGTGGAAGTCCACGGTGGACGGACGTGTCCGGTCGCGACGAGGCCGTTCACGCGCCGGGCGCGGCCGCGGGGTCTGCTCTGACCCCCAGTGAAGCGAGGTGCGCTCGCAGGACGTCGCGGCACACCTGAGGCGTGGTGGCGTCCGGTTGGAGGGCCGAGCGGAACGTGAGCCCGTCCAGCAGAGCGGCCAGACGCTCGGCCTCCAGGTCCGCCACCGAGGCCGGCAAGCGCATTGCCTCGATGATGCGACGGGCCAAAGCCAGCGTGCCGCGCAGGGCCTCGTGGGCCAGGACGGTCAGGTCGGTGTCGACGCGGGCCGCGACGAGGAACTCCACCAGCACCGTGGCTTCGGCACGGCGGGGTGCGTCGAGGGGGAGCAGTTCGGCCAGGAAGTCGGTCAGTTGTGAGGCCGCCTCGTCGCGCGTCAGCTCCGAGAGGGGTCGCAGCGAGACGCGGCGGCGCTCCAGGCGGGCGGAGACGCGGTCGATCGTCGAGCGCATGGCGAAGCGCATGAGGTCGCGCTGGCCGTCGAAGTAGTGGCGGACGGAGCCGATGTTCAGGCCGGACTCCGCGGCCACCGAGCGCAGCGATACAGCCGGCAGGCCGTCGCGCGTGGCAAGGCGCAGCACGGCGTCCGCGATGTCCGCGCGGCGTTGTTCTCCGTCGATGACCTTGGGCACTGGACCTTTCTATCACACCTGTGATATCAAAGTTTATGTCACAGGTGTGATAGAAAACGAGGTGGCAGACGATGGAGACAGTGCTCAACGTGCTGCTGATCCGGTTCGGCCTGATCGCGGCCGGGCTGGTGGTGCTCGGCCTGGTGTTGTCCGCCGTGGTGGTGACGCTGCGGCGCAGGGGCAAGGGCCACCACGTGCGGACGGCGGCGCGGTTCGCCGCGCGCGTGCTGGATGAGCGAGGAGCCCGGCGTGGGAGCCGCGTGGTGAGGGAAGCGCTCAACCGGTTCGACGACCGGTGAACGGCGACGAGTTGCTGCACCACCTGCTGCTGGACCTGCTGGTCAAGGGCATGATCGGCCTCGGTGCGGTGGTGGTGCTGGTGATCGGCGCCGTCGTGATCTGGCGCAAGGCGGGGAGGTGAAGGGGGCGCCGGTCACGGCGCCCCCACCACGTCAGGACAGCCGCGACCACAGGAACTCGAACACCAGCGCCCACTTGAACGCCAGCTGCGCGTTGTCCGCCGCGCCGCCGTGGCCGCCTTCGATGTTCTCGTAGTAGCGCACGTCGTGGCCCTGCTCCTGCATCCGCGCCGTCATCTTGCGGGCGTGGCCCGGGTGCACGCGGTCGTCCCTTGTGGACGTGGCGAACAGCGTCGGCGGGTACGTCCGTCCCTTGTGGACGTTGTGGTACGGCGAGTACTTCGCGATGTACTCCCATTCCTCCGGCACGTCCGGGTCGCCCCACTCGGCCATCCACGACGCGCCCGCCAGCAGCAGGTGGTAGCGCTTCATGTCGAGCAGCGGCACCTGGCTCACGACGGCGCCGAACAGCTCCGGGTACCGCGTGAGCATCACCCCCATCAGCAGCCCGCCGTTGCTGCCGCCGAGGATGCCGAGCCGCTCGGCCGTGGTGATGCCGCGCGTGACGAGGTCGCGGGCGACCGCCGAGAAGTCCTCGTACACCTTGTGCCGGTTTTCCTTCACGGCCTGCGCGTGCCACTCCGGCCCGTACTCGCCGCCGCCGCGGATGTTCGCGACCACGTACGTGCCGCCGCGCGAGACCCAGCCGCGGCCGATCACGCCGCTGTACGCGGGTGTCAGCGAAACCTCGAAGCCGCCGTAGCCGTTGAGCAGCGTCGGGCCGTCCTCCGCGCCGGGCGGGCGCACCACGAAGTACGGGATCTTCGTGCCGTCCTCCGACGTCGCGAAGTACTGCGCGACCTCGATCCCGGACGCGTCGAAGAACCCCGGCGCCTGCTTGAGCACCTCCACCTCGCCGCCCACCTCGCCCCGGCTCAGGGTCGAGGGCTGCAGGTAGCTGGACGAATCCACGAGGTACTCGTCGCTCTCGTCCGGGTCGGTGCCCACGATGTCCGCGCTGCCGAACTCCGGCGCCCCGCCCAACGGCGCCTCCGTCCAGCCGTCGGGGCCGGGCGTGAGCGCGACCAGCTCCGTCTTCACGTCACGCAGCTTCGCGAGCAGCACGTGGTTGCGCGTGAACGTGTAGTACTCGAGCGAAGTGTGCGCGTCCGGCGTGAACAGCGCGGTGAAGTCCCGCTCGCCGGCCAGGAACGCGTCGAACCCGATCACGAGCAGCGCGCCGGCGGGGTGCACCGTGGCGCCGACGGTCCACGGCGTGCGCGGCTGCACGTACAGCCATTCGCGCTCCACCGACAGCTCCACGTCGTCGGGCAGGTCGAGCTTCTCCAGCCCGGACGGCGTCCGCAGGAACACCTCGGTGCGGTAGAAGTCGATCGAGCGGTGCGCGAAGTCGCGCTCGAAGCCCTCGGTGGGGTCGTGGAACGCGACCACGGCGACGTCGTCCGGCTTGCCCTCGAACACCAGCTCCGCCGATTCGAGCGGCGTGCCGCGGCGCCATTCCTTCGTCAGCCGCGGGTAGCCGGACGTGGTGAGGGTGTCCGGCCCGAAGTCGGTGCCCACGTACACGCGGTCCTCGTCGATCCAGCCGACGCGGTTCTTCGCCTCGGCCAGGAAGTAGCCGCCTTCGACGAACTCGTGCGCGTCCAGGTCGAATTCGCGCACCACCGTCGCGTCGGCGCCGCCGCGCGAGAGCTGCACGAGCCCGAGCCGGTGGCCGGGCCGCAGCACCGCGGCGCCCTTCCACACCCAGTTCTCGCCCTCGGTCTCGGCCAGCGCGTCGACGTCGAGCAGCAGTTCCCAGTCGGGTTCTGCCTTGCGGTACTCCTCGAGGGTGGTGCGCCGCCACAGCCCGCGCGGGTGCTCGGCGTCCTGCCAGAAGTTGTAGAGCTTCGGGCCCCGGCGCGTCACGTAGGGGATGCGCCCGCCGGCGTCGAGCACTTCGCGGATCTCGTCCTGCAGCGCGGCGAAGCGTTCGCCGGACGTGAGCACGTCCAGCGTCTCGCCGTTGCGCGTGCGGACCCAGTCCAGTGCCTCGTCGCCGGTCACGTCTTCCAGCCACAGGTACGGATCTTCGACACTCATGGCCCCAGTCTCGCCGCCGGGCGGGGGTTCCGGCCACCCGTCCGGCGTTCCCGTTTCGTGATCCCGCCCGGCCGGGTGCTCCGTATGCTGGAGCGCGCAGCTGACAGGGGGAGCGAGCGCACTTGAGCGAAAACGCGGGCGGGGTGCCGCCGAGGGATCCGGCCGGGCCGCCGCCACCGCCGCCGATGGCGGCCCGGCCACCCGCCGTGAACCCGTGGGCACCGGTTTCGTACGGTCCGCCGCGCCGCCGCAACGGCGGGGTCGTCGGCGGAGTCATCGCGCTCGTCATCCTGGTCGCCACGGCCGGGGTCATGGCCGTGGTCCCGAATGAGCTGTCCGGCCACGCGATCGCCGTGCCGAACTCCGTGCACCGCTCCGACGCGTCGCCGGGCGACGGAGCCCGCGCCGACCCTCGTGCGGTGCCCGAGCTGGAGACCAACCCCATCCTGGCGAACGGCGTGAAGCTCGGCGCGGTGTCGTGCGAGCTGCCGCAGCTGGGGGACACCGGGCCCCAGCTGTCGGCGTTCTACGAAGCGCTCACCGGCTGCCTGGAGCAGGCGTGGCGCCCGGCGCTCGACCGCGCGGACGAGCCGAGCGTGAAGGTCGCCGTCTCCGTGACGCTGCCGAAGGTGAGCGCGTGCGGGGCGGCGCCGTCGAAGGACCAGGCCGTGGCCTACTACTGCGGCGGCGACACCACGATCTACGCCCCCACCGACTGGATGCTTTCGGATGCCGGGCTGAACCGCTCGCGCCACCTCGCGACCATCGCGCACGAGTACGGCCACCACGTGCAGAGCGAGAGCGGCATTCTGACCGCGGCGGCCGACCGCATGAGCTCACCGGACCAGGACAGCCCCGCGGACCTGGCGCTGGTGCGGCGCATCGAGCTGCAGGCCAACTGCTTCGGTGCGCTGTTCATCGCCGCCGCGGAGGGGCGCGGCTCGATCAGCCGCGCCACGGCCAACGCGGCCGTCGCCGACTACGGCCGCGCCGACGACAGCGACGACCACGGCAGCCGCGCCCACCAGCTGTCGTGGGCGAAGGCCGGCTTCACGGCCCAGAACACAGCCGCGTGCAACACGTGGTCGGCGCCGGCCGACAAGGTCAGCTGAGCTTCCAGCCCGGGTCGCGTCCCAGCAGTCCGATCAGCCGGTCGAGCTCGTCGGCGCCCTCGGGCACTTCGACCAGCGCGCCGAACGTGCCGCTCACCGCGCGTTCGGCCGGGTCGGCGGGCACCATGGCGGCGAAGCCGAGCGCGGCCGTCACCGCTTCCGGCACGGGCTCGTACGCCACGCCGAAGGTCTTCGCGAGGTCCCAGCCGTGCACGACCGTGTCGACGAGGTGCATGGCCGCGGCGATCTCGGCGGCGAACGGGCCGAACTCGTGGATCTTCACCTGGCGGCGCAGGGCGCCTTCTTCGCCGTACGCGGCGAGGAAGTCGTCGACCGAAGCGGCGTAGGCGGCGTACGCGTCTTCGCCGAGGCGCCCGGCGTCCCAGTCGGCGGCTTCGCCGCGGCACAGGGCTTCGGCGAAGGCGTGGTTTTCACTGACCTGGTGGCGCAGCAGGTCGGCCAGCGTCCAGCCTTCGCAGGGGGTGGGGCGGGAAAGGTCCTTCTCAGTGGCTCCGGCCACGATTTTGTCGAGGACGAGCAGAGATTGGCGGTCGAGTTCGAACGTGGTCATACCCGGACGCTAACCGCCTCAGCGGACCAGCTGAAGGTCCAAAACCAGCCGAACTCCGGTGGACCAATCTAGGCTGGCGAGGTGGACCTGCACATCGACCTGACCGGCCGCCGAGGCCACCGCGACGAGATCTACCGTCAGATCCGGGAGGCCGTGCTCGACGGCCGGATCCGCGACGGTGACGCGCTGCCGCCCACGCGCGAGCTGGCCCAGCGGCTCACCGCGCACCACCGTCAGCGCAGCCTACGAACGCCTCGCCGCCGAGGGGTTCCTCAACGCCCGCCCCGGCGCGGGCACGTTCGTCCGGTCGGGTGCGGCGCCGTGGCCCGCCGAGCCGGCGGCCGATCAGCCCGAGGAGGCCGTGCGTCCGCGTCCGGAGTGGGCGGCGGTGCCGTCCCCACCGCGCTCGTTCGGGCCCGTGGCGGAGTACGACTTCCGTTCCGGCGTGCCCGACGTGCGGCTGTTCCCGTTCGACACCTGGCGCCGCCTGATGACGCAGCGGCTGCGCGCGTCGCAGGCCGATCTGCTCATGTACGGCGCGCCGCAGGGTGATCCGCGGCTGCGCGAGGGGCTCGCGCGCCACCTCGGGGTGTCGCGCAACGTCCGCGTGCGCCCGGAGGACATCGTTGTCACGACGGGAGTCCAGCAGACCGTGGACCTCGTCGCGCGGGTCCTGCTGCAAGCGGGTGACCTCGTGGCCGTGGAGGATCCCGGGTACCCGCCGCCGCGGTTGCTGCTCGGCACCCTGGGCATGCGCGTCGCGGGCGTGCCGGTGGACGACGAGGGAATCGTCGTCGAGGAGATCCCGGCGGGCACGCGGGTTGTGTACGTGACGCCTTCGCACCAATGCCCGCTCGGCGTCGCAATGTCGCTGTCGCGGCGGCAGGAACTGCTCGACTGGGCCGAGCGCACGGGCGCGGTGATCATCGAGGACGATTACGACAGCGAGTTTCGCTACACCGGACGGCCGCTGGAACCGTTGCACAGCCTGGATTCCCGCGGCCGCGTGGTGTACGTGGGGTCGATGTCGAAGGTGCTCTCTCCGGCGTTGCGAGTGGGGTTCCTGGCCGCGCCGCCGTCACTCGCGGGCGCGCTCGCCAAGGCGAAGTACCTCGCCGACTGGCACACGCCCGCGCTCGAACAGGCCGTGCTGGCCGACTTCATCGACGAAGGCGGCTTCGCGCGCCACATCCGGCGGATGCGCAAGATCTACCGCGAACGCCACGACATCCTCGTCGACGGTCTGCGCAGCGAATTCGGCGATGTGCTCGCCCCCGTACCCGCGGCGGCCGGACTGCACCTGGGCGCTTCGGCCGACCGAGATCTGCGCTTGGTGGCCCGCAACGCGCGCGACGCCGGGTTACGCCTGTTGTCCCTCGGCGACTTCTCGATGACCCGGACCTGCCACGGATTGCTGTTCGGCTACGGTGCGATCGCGGCCGAGGCCATCGAACCGGGACTGGCCCGGCTGCGCCGGGTGTTCGACGAGGGAGTGCGATGACCGACGACGTGATGGTGGCGATCGACGCGGGCCTGCGCAAGCACATCGCGGGCGACCGCGCGGGCGCACGCGAGACCTTCCTCGCGCTGTGGCAGGAGATCGGCGAGGACGGCGACCCGCTGCACCGCTGCGCGCTGGCCCACCACCTCGCCGACGTCTGCGACGAGCCCGCCGAAGAGCTCGAGTGGGATCTTCGTGCCCTCGCCGCCGCGGATTCCCTCACCGACGAACGCGCGCAGCAGTACCACTCGACGCTCGCTGTTCGCGGCTTCTACCCGTCGCTGCACCTCAACCTCGGCGAGGACTACCGCAAACTCGGTGACCTCGACGCCGCGCGCCGGCATCTCGCGTCGGCCCGGGAAAGGCTCGACGCGCTGGCCGAGGACGACTACGCCGCCGGCATTCGCGCCGCGCTGGAAGGCCTGGCAGAGCGGCTGGTGTGAGCACTCCATACCACGGGTGAACGCGGCTCGCCGGACTTTCGCACTCGGCACCCGGGCCCTAACCTGATGTGACCCAACTCGACGAGGAGAGGGGAACACCATGCGGATCGCGGATCTGCTCCGGACCAAAGGCGCTGCTGTCGCCACGGTGGCTCCGGGGACCACGGTGACCGAACTGCTCGCCGGGCTCGCCCGTCACAACGTCGGTGCCATGGTGGTGGTGACACCCGAAGGCGCCATCGCGGGGATCGTGTCCGAACGCGATGTGGTGCGCCGGCTCAACGAGCACGGCCCCCTGGTCCTCGACGGTCCCGTCGCGGACATCATGACGAAGATGGTGGCCAGCGCCGGGCCGGACGACTCGGTCGACGAGCTGAGCGTGCTGATGACCGAACGCCGCATCCGGCACGTGCCCGTGCTCGAAGACGGTCGCCTGGCGGGCATCATCAGCATCGGCGACGTGGTGAAGTCCCGGATCGAGCAGCTCGAGAAGAGCCAGGAGCAGCTCGAGGCCTACATCGCGCAGGGGTGAGGGTCATTCCCGCCAGCCGCTGAGCTCCACCCCCTTGGCGACGTCCACGCGGTAGGCGAGCGTGACCGTCCCGGTCGCACCGGGCGCGAGCGTGAGCCGCCACGTGAACTCGCCGAGGTCGGTGGTCTCCACCGGGTCCGGTGTCGCGCGCACGTCCCGCACCGTGATGGCTTCGTCGCGGGAGACGGGTGCCTGGTCGAGCACGGTGATCACGGCTTCGCGCGGGCTGTGGTTGGAAACCGTGGTGCGGTACTCCGCTTCCCGGCGGCGCTGACCCGACAGCGTGGCCTTGCTCGCCGTGCGCCGCACGAGGTCGCGTTCCACGCGGATGCGGTCGTCCACGCCGAGGGCGAGCTCGAGTTCTTCGCCCGGAGCCCACAGGTCGAGCCGGGTGGTGCCGACGAACTCGGTGTCGTGGAAGACGGCCGCGCGCCCGGCGCGCAGCGTGTGCTCGCCGGTGTTCACCACGGTCGCGCGCAGGTACGCCTCCGTCGCCTGGACGGGCGCGGTGACGTAGCCGAGCTTCGCCGTCAGATCGAGCTGCGCCAGCGTGGTCCGGTGGCCCTGCGAGCCCGACGGGATCGCGACCGGGCGCGACGGCCGGTAAGTGACCGCGGTGGTGCCCTGCTCGGCCTCGGCGAACACCGGGGCCATGCGGCGCAACGAAACGGCCTTGTCCCGCACGGCCGCGCTGCCGGGCTCGGGCATGGCCGCGCCGAACGCGGCCAGGGGCCGGGCCGGCGGCGCCGGCTGCACGCGGTCGAGGAACCACGGGTCGAGCTCCGGCACCACGACGGTGCTCGCGGGGCGAGCGGTCGACAGGGCGAGCTCGCACTCCGGCCAGTCCTCACCGGTGTGCTGGCTGACCAGGCCGAAAGAGGTCACGGTGACGTCCGTGTCGCGCACGCGCACGTCGTAACCCGGCTCCCAGCTGGCACCGGGGACCACATAGGACAGTTCGACTTCGATCTCTCCGGTGTCTTCCTGCGGCACGAGTTCGACGGTGACGGTGGCACTGTCCTGTTCGGACTGTGCGCTGTGGTTCGCGATCCGGCGTTCCACTGCGGCGAGGTCTTCCCGCATCCGCTCGAGCCGTTCGGTGAGCGCCCGGCGCGTGCGCAGCGCGGCCGCGAGCTGCCCGCCGAGCGCTTCGGTGACCTCTTCGACGCGCGTGGGGCCCGCGACGCCCGATGCCAGCGCCTTCGCGAAGCTCGCCCCGCTGCGCTTCGCCACGCCCGTGAGCAACTCGACCTTCGCGGCTTCGGCCGCTTCGTCGTCGGCGACGGCGTCGATCGTGGCCTGGTCCGTGCGGCGTTGCTCGACGAGCGCGTTGAGCGCGGGGTCGGCGGGGCCCGCGTGCTGCTCGTAACCGACGTCGACGCCGGTGATCAGCGCGGCGCCGGTTCCCGTGACGCGCACCGATTCCGCGTCGAGCGCCAGCGGCAGGCCGCTGATCCGCACGCGGGCGCCCTCGGCCAGGTTCGCCCGGCCGCGGCGGGTGATCCGCGCGTGCTGCGGGTAGACGGTGACGGCGACGATCGGAGCATCCATGGCCCCGACGTTAGTCGGTTGACGGCGGGCGCGGTTGCCGGAAGTGTCGGGGGTGCTCGCCCGCTTCGTCCGGCTTGGGGGTTCTGGTGGGAGCTGCTCGGATCGCGTCCGTGCTCGCTGCTGTGCTCGTGCTTCCGCTCGGAACGGGGGTGGCGCAGGCGGATCCGCCACCCGCGCCGGTGTTCTCCGACGGGCAGGCGCAGCCGGTGTTCGACCCGGCCGACGTGGTGCGCGAGGACGTCTGGGTCACCGCACCGGTGGACAGCGACCACGACGGGCAGGACGACCTCGTCCACGCGCAGGTGGTGCGACCACGCGCGACGGACGCCGGGATGAAGGTGCCGGCGGTCTACGAAGCGAGCCCGTATTTCGCGGGGGGCAACGACGTTGCGAACCACAACGTGGACGTGGAGCTGTCGGTGCCGGATTCCTCGCGGGTTGCGGCTACCGGCGTCGGCCCGCACGCCGCGCCGCCGATCCGCTGGAGCTACCAGGACTACTTCACCGCGCGCGGCTTCGCCGTGGTGTACGGGGAATCCCTGGGCACGGGGCTGTCCACGGGCTGCCCGACGACGGGCGATGTGAACGAGACCGTCGGCGCGCGGTCGGTGGTCGACTGGCTCAACGGCCGCGCCCTGGCCCGCGACGAGGCCGGCGCTCCCGTGACGGCGGGCTGGAGCACCGGGCGCACGGGCATGATGGGCGTGTCCTACAACGGAACCCTGCCCAACGCCGT
Organism: Amycolatopsis sp. NPDC051372; assembly: GCF_040682095.1. Taxonomy (NCBI): domain Bacteria; kingdom Bacillati; phylum Actinomycetota; class Actinomycetes; order Pseudonocardiales; family Pseudonocardiaceae; genus Amycolatopsis; species Amycolatopsis sp. NPDC051372. Next base: position 289,188 of record NZ_JBFBAF010000007.1, on the reverse strand, counting down.
CGCGAGCACCGGCGTGGACGGCCTCGAGACGATCGTGCCGATCGCCGCGATCTCCAACTGGTACGAGTACTACCGCAACGACGGCGCGGTCGTCGCCGCCGGCGGCTTCCAGGGCGAGGACACCGACGTGCTGGCCGAGTACGTCTACACGCGCGCCGACCGGCAGATCTGCCGTCCGGTGATCGACGGGCTCACCGCCGACCAGGACCGGGTGACCGGCGACTACGGCCCGTTCTGGGACGTGCGCAACTACCGCAACGACGTCGGCAAGGTCCACGCGTCCGTGCTCGCCGTGCACGGGCTGAACGACTGGAACGTGAAGACCGACCAGGTCGCTTCGTGGTACGAAGCCCTGAAGGCGCACGGGGTGGAGCACAAGATCTGGCTGCACCAGTCGGGCCACGCGGACCCGATCTCACTGCGCCGCGACGTGTGGCTGACGACCTTGAACAAGTGGCTGTCGCACTACCTCTACGGCATCGACAACGGCATCGAGCGCGAACCGAAGGCGACGATCCAGCGCGAGGACAAGTCGTGGGCCGACGAAGCCGACTGGCCCGCGCCCGGAACTCGTGACGTGCAGGTTCACCCGTGGCCGGGCGGCCGCGCGAAGGGCACGCTTTCCGCCGTCGCCGTACCTGGCCGTCCCACGGTGGAGGTCCTGGCCGACGACGCCTCGAAAACCGTGCAGCAACTCGCCGACGCCGCTTCATCGGGCAACCGCCTGCTGTACGGGACCCCCGCGGTGAAGTCGCCGCTGCGCCTCTCGGGCACCGCGCGAGCCGACCTGCAGCTGTCGTTCGACCGGCCCGCCGCCAACGTCACGGTGGCACTGCTGGACCGCGCCCCGGACGGCAAGTCCTTCGTGATCACGCGTGGCTGGACCGACCCGCAGAACCGCGTTTCGCCTGCGGTGACTTCGCCGATCGTGCCCGGGACTTCGTACCGCATCGGGGTTTCCCTGATGCCGAAGGACTACGTGCTGGCGGCCGGGCACCGCCTGGAGCTCCTCGTGGCCTCCAGCGACCACGACTACACCCTTCGGCCGCGCCCGGGAGCCGGGCTGTCGCTGGACCTCACGCGCACGTCGCTGACCCTGCCGGTCACCGGTGGGAAGCCGGCGCTGGGCTTCTGAGTGACCTTCGTGGAGACGTGGTGGTCCCGGCTGACTTGTGCACACCCCGACCCCGCCTTGCCGGAGTTGTCCACAGTTTCTCCGCGCGGGCGATTTTGGCCCCTCACCTCGGTAAACTGGGACTGGGGACGCCCCCCGAGGAGGGCGGGGGTGTGCTGGTGGACGGTCTTGGAGTCCGTCAGCGCTTCGTCTTCGAGGAGGGCGGCGTCGTCGGCTACACCGTCGTCCCCGACTCCGTCCCGGACACGGCTTTCGCCGCCGCGCTGCGGCCGTACGTCGAGGCTGTACGGCGTTAGTCCGCGATCCCCGCCCGGTACGCGAACGCGACCGCCTGCGCACGGTCCCGCAGGCCGGCCTTGGAGAACAGGTGGTTCACGTGCGTCTTGACCGTGGCCTCGCTGACCACCAGTTGCCGCGCGATCTCCGTGTTCGACAGGCCCGCCGCGATGAGGCGCAGCACCTCGATCTCGCGCGCCGTCAGGCCCTCGACCTCGGCTGCGCGTACGGGGGCCCGGCGCGTGGCGGCGTCGACGAGGCGGCGTTGCAGCTCGCCGTCTACTGTGGACTGACCGGCCGCGGCGGAACGCAGCGCTCGCGCGATGGTCTCGGCGTCGGCGTCCTTCGTGAGGAAGCCGCGGGCGCCGGCGCGCAGGGCGCCGAGGAGGGACTCGTCGTCGGTGTAGGTGGTGAGGACGACGACCTCCGTGGCGGGGTAGCGCTCGCGGACGGCCTCCGTGGTGGAGACGCCGTCGCGGCGGGGCATGCGCAGGTCGACCAGCAGGACGTCCGGGTGGTGCTCGGCGACGAGCTCCAGCGCGGCGTCGCCGTCGGCGGCCGCGCCGACCACCTCGACGCCGGGCAGTAACCCCAGCAACGTCACGAGACCTTCGCGCACCACGGCCTGGTCGTCGGCCAGTACCACGCGCAGGTTCACGCCGGCACCGTCAGGTGAATCCGCCATCCGTCCTCTCCCGGCCCGCTGTCCAGCTTTCCTTCGAGCAGCGCGACCCGCTCGGCCATGCCGCGCAAACCGTATCCCGCCGCGGGCGCGTCCGGCGGACGGCGGCCCTGGCGATCGAGCACCGTCAGCTCGACGTGTGACTCCACGAAGGCGAGCTCTACGTCCACGTCGGCTCCCGGCGCGTGCTTGCGCGTGTTGGACAGCGCCTCCTGCACGGCGCGGACGAGCGCGGTGGTCACGCCGGCGTCGAGGTCCCGCGGTTCGCCCTGCACGACCAGGTCGGCGCGCGCCCCTGTGTCCAGGCGGTAGCCCGCGAGCAGGTCGGCCACGGCTCGCTGCGCGGGCACCGCGTCCTCCCGCAGCGCGGCGACGGCCTTGCGCGCCTCGGACAGCCCGTCCGAGGCCAGCTTCTGGGCGCGTTCGATCTGGGCGACGGCTTCGGGGCTGGCGCCGTCGCGCACGAGCATCAGCCGGGCGCCCTGCAGGTTGAGCGCGAGACCGGCCAGGGAGTGGGCGAGGACGTCGTGGACCTCGCGGGCGATGCGCGCACGTTCGGCCAGCGCCGCGGCGCGCGCGTGCTCCTCGGTGGCGGTCTGCGCGCGGGCCAGCGCGAGCTCCGTCTGCTCCAGCCGCGCCGCACGGTCGCGCCGGCTCGCGGCGAGCAGCACCATCACGATCAGGATGGCGAACAGCGCGAGCCAGTTCAGCCAGTCGAGCCGGTGCACCACGGCCCACGAGACGATCGCGCCGGCGCTCGACACCAGCACCACCGCGGTCAGGGCCCGGCCGAACGTCCGCAGCGTGTAGAACGTCGTGCTGAACATCGCCACCGACATCCAGCTGTTCGGCTCGAGTACCCACAGCGCGCCCGCCGCCGCGACCACCACCGGCATCGCAGTCGGCAGCACCCACGCCGGCTTCGACGCCGGCGCCGCGGGCAGCAACGGCGCCGACGCCACCAGCGTCACGCCGAACAGAACCCACGACCACCACGCCGTGAGGTACGGGATCGAGATGATCAACGGGAACACCACGAACCCCCACCGCACCCAGTCGGGAGCGCCGAGCGGCCGGCGTTTCCCGGTGGTCGTGGTGGTCATGTCCCTCCCCGGTGCTTGTAGGGAGAATGTACGGGAGGACCACCAGGGTCGGCGGGTAGGCGCGAATGCGTTCCCCGGCGAAGAATCAGCTGCCGAGGCTGAGGTGGAAACCGTTGTTCTGCGCGTCGTCGATCGAGGGCGCGGCACTCGGGGGCACCGTGAGCGCCGACTCCGACCACGTCACGATCTCCGGCACCATGGACGTGACATGCACCAGCGGGTTCGGCATGGCCGACGGCCAAGGACTCGGAGACCTGGCCGTCTGGTTCAGTCTTGCCATGCGCAGCCTGCGGCGCGGCTGGAGCCTGTTCGACCGCCGCTGCGAGGGACGCTGAGGACGGCCCGAGCTGCCCTGTCTTCATCAACATGACCCGGGTCGAGACCTAAACAACAGCGATAATGAAACACCCTTAACATCCGTCACACGCGGGACGTTCGCGCAGGTCACCGGCCGCGGTGTGGTTGGAACACGTGGCCCGCGCCCGGCGTCGACGCATGCGAGCACTCGCCCTCCCCGATCCCCGATTCAGGCTGGTCTCCCGGACGCCGCGCCGGCTGCCCCGATGACAGCGCGGCGGCCGGGTTCAACCGAAACGCTCGCCGCGAGGCAGCTCTTGATGAGCAGGGATCGGCTACGGCACTGGGGATGCTTAGTCGGTTGGCGCTGGCGCAGGGGTTCCGCGTTTCTTGGCCACAGCGGTGAGGTGGCAACCGAGGTTGATGCGGAGGCTGGTGTTCTGTGCGGTGCCGAAGGAGATCTCGCCGTCGTCGTGTGCGTTGTGGAAGACAGCGTCGTGAGATCCGGGACTGTCGTGCAAGCGCTGAGGTTGCGGTGTGAACCCGTACTTCTGCGCCACGGTTCCAATCACGGTCAAAGCCTTCTCATAGTCGCTGTCGGGCAGGTTTCCTGCGACGATGTGACTTGCCAGACTGCTGGTGACGCCGTCGGCGTCGATTCCGGGGTAGTCACCGGCGCAGGAGGCCCGTGAACCTTCGCTGCCGTTGGCCCAGGTTTTCAGGGATGTGATCTCGCGCGACAGCGATTGGCGAAGCTCGGTATCGATGGCGAGGTATTGCTGCGTCGCATCTTCGATGTTCGGTCGTTGCATCAGAGCCGCGAACGTCTTCGCGGTATCCGCGTTCACGTTTCCTCCTGAAGAGTCGTCGGTCGCGCCGCATGCGGCAGTGCTGCCTACGGCAAGGACGATCAGCAGGTTCATCGTCCACCGCGCGCCGCGGTGACGCCTCATCGGGGAGCTCCAGCGATGACAGTGCCCTTGTATTGCGCAAGGTCGGGGTGTCCGGTGGTGATAGCAGCCATGTTGTAGAGACTGGTGGATTTGCCGTCGAGGTATCCACTGTGGCCGCTGGTGGCGTTGAGCTGGCCGAGCTCTGTAGCGCTGGCGTCGGTGGACATCTGGTGGTACTGCGACATCGCGTCCGGGCTGTAATAGGGGCTCGGTCCAAGTGTCCCGTGGATGTTCGGCACCAGGTCGTCACCTGTGTCGTGTTCGTTGAACAAGTGGCCCTGCGGAACGTTGAGATGGTCGGAACCCTGCCCAGGGGAGCCGAACAGCATGGCGTCGTCGACAGGGGTGTCGTGTCCGAGAGCGAACCCGGTGGTGGTCGAGCCGTAACTGTGTGTCCGAGAGCGGTGAGGTGCAGTGGCGTATTCGATGCGTCGTGACCGGCGCCGATTCCGTTGTAGAACTTTGCGAGGCTGTCTCCCCCGGCCTTGGCGAGTTCGGGGCTGGCCACCGACTGGCCGGGATCCGCGACACCGTCCCACTGCGGAGCTTGATATCCGATCCAGGTGACTGTCGCGGTGGGGCCGCCTCCGTGGCGGTCGGTGATGTCGTTGGCCATTCCCTTGAGGTCGTTCATGTTCTGGTCGTACTTGCCCAGGGAGCCGTCGACTGTCGTGGTGAAGCCCGGAGTGAAGACCGCGACGTTGTTGGCCTTATCTACGTCGCCGACCGCGATCGCGGCTTAGACACGTGGATGGCTGGTGTCCAGCAGAAGAAGTTGGCGGCCTCCCTGTCCCATTGTCGTCGCGATCGTATCCAGTGACGCGATTTTGTCGTTGGCTTCCTGCAGTTGGCCAAGGGCTGCCTTCATGATTCCACCCGACGGGTCATAGACCGCTTTCGCTTGTTCGATCATGGCCTGCGCGGCGGTGCGTTGTTGCTCCAGGGCAGCTCGTTCCGCTGGCAATCGGGCCATGTTGGCCTGGGAGCGTACGGCGGCGGGCAACCCGTCGCGGTTGCCGAGCCAGTCAGGGTGATCACGAAGCAGGATCGCCCGCCCCGCGGTCGAGAGGGTGGACCACCAGGCCGCGTTCTCAGCTGGGGTCGCATTGGGTGGGGGTTCGGGCAGGGTGAGCCCGGGATCTTTGACTCCGTCCGCGGCAGCGGCTGCGACGGTGGATTCGTCGCCGGTACCGAACTGGCCTGCCGCTGCCCGGTCCAGCACCGAGGCCAGGTCTGTGTCGATGTCATCGGCGGTGCGCAGGATCTGCGCGACGTCGTCCACCAGCTGGGTGTGGGTGCGTGCCCGGTCCTCGAGGTTCAGGTCCGGGGGCACTTGCTGTCCGGCGAAGGTGTCGGCGACAGCACCAGCGTCGGTGATTTGGTAGCCGTACTTGTGCGCCAACTCCTCCGCATTGGTGAGGGCACTCTGGACACCAGTGATGGCATCGGCGGCTTGCGCGATCGTTTTGCCGAGGGCGGCGGCTCCGGCGGCGATGGTGTCCAGCCCGCGTGTCAAGGCGCGGTGCTGGGCGGCGGCGTTGTCAGCGGCATCGCCGCTCCATCCCTCGACGGGGAGGGTCTTGGCGAAGTCGTCCCCGTCATTGATCAGGATCTGGGTACGAGCCTGCAGCAGCGAGAAAATGTCCTCCAAGGCGGCGGGGCTCCAGGCCCGAACATCGGCAAGCGACACCATCAGCGCGGCCCTCTCATCCCCGGCGCGGCCTGCGGGAACACTCCAGCCAGTGCATGATCGCCCTGATGGTAGCGGTCAGCCGCGGTGCCCAGGTGTTCGGCCAGCCGCCTTGCTTCGTCGCACCACTCGGTGAATGTGGCCGCCAACGCCTCCCGGCACCGCCCTGCCGCGGCCGCAGCCTTGCCCCCAGGCACCGCCGCAGCCACTCGTCCGGCCGGCTCAGCGCAGTAAGCATTACGTAGGCCATCCACCTTCTCCCCGGCCGACTGGCCCGCCGCCCTGAGCGCGTCCGGCACCGCCGTGAAGCCTCCCGACCCCATCGCCCCGCCTCCCTTGCCACCAAGCCCAGTCGCCGGTGGCGTCGTGTTACCGCATGGTCACCGTACGGCAGTGATCACGCCGGGTTCAACGCCACAGGTCACGGACGCGTAGATCTACTCAAGCCTGCCGGGGCCGATCTTGGGTCCCGTTCCGCCACGGCCCGGCGTAGGGCAGCTACCGGATGCCCTCCTGGTTCGGTGATGCTGGCGAGCCCGACACCTCCACCTCTAGTGAGATACCTCAACCGAACGGCTTGGTGGGCGACATTCGGCACGACCAGGCGTCGGCGTCGGGCGTGATAGATAAGGCGAATGTCGTTACCGCTCGGGCTTCAGGCAGCTCTGATCAGCGCAGGCACTGCCGCCGTCGTCACGCTGCTCGTCGAGTACGCGGCGAAGCCGCGGCTGGAGGCACGGAAGGATCGGATCGTCAGCATCGCCAAGATGAGGCGAGCCCTCGAAGTCCAGTTGTTCTTGATCCTCAACAACCCGAGCTTTCGGCTCCTCGAATCGACAGACGATCCCGTCGGCTCAGAGGCTGACCGGTTTCAGGAGCGACTACGCGGTCTGGGCGAACAACTCGCGGCAGCCGAACGCAGCGCCGAGGAGCTGTACGCACTCGGGTTCAGACAGTCGGTCGGCGGTGTTTTGAACAACTCCGTTGCCGGAGCGCACTACGCCATCAAACGGCCAGTGGAGGACCTCGGAGACGAGCCACAGTGGTCAACCATCCGCAAGGGCCTGTATGAGGCAGACATCCATCTGGACATCAGCCTGGAGCTATGCCGACCCAGGTGGCGGTTGAAGTACTGGCGCGGACGTAGCGGGGAGGACGCCTTCCGTCTTGCTCGGATCAACGAAGTGACTGAGAAGCGTCGCAAATTCCTGGATAAGAAGTTCAGAGAGCACTACAGGCGCCTCGATGACGGTGGCGCTGATGACGAGCTACGCAACTTCCTGGGCACCGATTAGCGGACCGCTATCCGGCCGGACCGTGCGTGCTTCTGGGCCAGCTCGCACCAGCGGGTAAGTCATCGCAGCCGTCGGCACGGCGTCGATGCGCGTGCGGACAGCGTTGCGATCCGATTGTCTGAGCGGAAGGCGGTCCGCGTTGCCTGCTGGAGGCGGACCCGCATCGAAGCAACGAAAAAAGGCCCCGCCACCTGCTCAAACGCAGGAGGCGGGGCCGTTGGCGTGACGGATGTGACGGGGTGCTTCGTTGAGCGCATAGGACCGATTTTGTCGGGATTGGATCCTTCAGAGCGATAATGAAGCACCCCGTCACATCCGTCACGTGCTGGCCGTTCGCGCAGGTCAGGCGTCGAGCCAGCTCGAGAGCAGCTCCCTCGGGGCTTCGGTGAGTTCCTTCGGTGCCGGAGGCTTGTTGGCCGGGCCGGCAGCGATACCGATGGCGGCGAGGATCGGGGAAGCCACGGCGACGACGGTGGCCGCGGTGGTGGCGTCGATGTCGACGTGGAAGAGGGCGAGGACGCCGACGACCAGTCCGGGCGTGAGGCCACCGACCTCGGCGAGGACGGCCTTGGCGTACTTGCGGAGCTTGTTCACCATGCTCAGACCGCTTTGATCCACGCGTAGTGCTGCGACGCGCAGGAGTAGGAGCAGAAGACGCGCGTGGTGCCCGCGGGGATGGAGTACTGACCCGGCTGGTTAACCTCGACGCGGGAGGGGTTGACGCCCGAGACGGTCGAGTCGCCCCCGCCAGTGCCACCCTTCGGGCCCCAGTTCATCGGCTTACCCATGAACACGATGTCACCGGTCGGGATGATGTTCAGCACGGCGGCCCGGCCGTCCCAGGGGAGCGTGTCGATCCGGGAAGTCATGCTGACGGGCTGAAGCTTGGGCTACATGGATTCCTCTTCGTCTTCGTCGTCGGGAGCGCCGATCAAGGCACCGCCACCCCCGCCGGAGATGTTGTAGTCCGAAATGACCAGGTTGCGGTCACACGTGATGCCGCCCACCGTCACCTGAACGTTGTTGTCCTGCCAGAAGTTGGCGTGCGGGACGAGGTCGGAGTGACGGCCGGCCTGCCAGAAGGCGGAGGCGTGGCCGATCGCGGCGTTGAGAGCGTTGTTGAAGCCGTAGGCGCCCGCGCGTTCCTTGCCGAGGACGGACCCGTCGAGGTAGGCCTGCCAAGCGGCCACGTTGGGGACCGTGGTGCGGTCGTTGGTGAAGAAGATGACGCCGGTGTAGCCGAGGTAGTCGGCGCCGGCCTTCGCGCGAGTCGCACGGTTGACGCCACCCTGGAAGCCGGAATCGGCGTCCTTCGTGGTGCCCTGGTGGACCAGGCGAACCGTGAGGCCGGCGGCTAGGTGAGAGCGGTACTCGTTGAGGTTGGTGTGCTTCGTGCTGAGCAGGTTCGGGGCGTCGATGTAGCGGATGACGCCGGTGTATCCGGCGGCCTTGACCATGGCGCCTGTGAGCTTGGCCGCGGAGTAGTCGAGCCAGTAGGTCATTTCGCCACCAACTCGAGCACGCTCGGTACCCACGCGAGCAAGCCAACGCCGACTGCGAGCCACACGGTGCCGAGGGAAGCCTGCGCCTTCTCGAGGGTGTTGATGCGCTCTTCGTGCCTGCCGAGGGTGTTCACGGCGGTGTCGAGCTTTTCGTCGATCTTGGCCTCCAGTCGCGAGAACCAGTATTCGAAGTTGGGGTTTCTTCAGGCATTTACGTCATCAACCCTCGATGGTTTCGGTGGAGTGGTTAAGCGCCCAGGTAGACGAATCGGATATTGGGCGCGCCGCCCGCGGTGATGTCCAACGTGTTCGTGTAGGCGTAGACGTTGCACGCGACGGTTGCGGCTCCGCTGATGACGTTCACGTAGGCTTGCACCTGGATGTACGCACCTTGAAGGTTAACTACGCGGTTCCCACAGTTGACGGCATATATGGCGCCGAAGGATGGCTCCTCCGCGCTGGACAACATGACGTTGACCTGACCGACGTTGGCATTGCCGGTGCCAGCAGTGGCGATCGTCGCTAAAATCGCCCACCTGCCGTTCTTCGCCAGTGTGTAAGTGTTCGATTCCTGTGCCTTGATGGTCGAGTGGTGAGCGTTCGCCGCGGCATCGAGGTCGAACGGACGGCCGAGGCGACGGGCGTGGTGTCCGTTGGCTCTGGCACGGTGGCAGGCGAGGCAGCTGCGGCGGCCCCGCTTCAGGTCGGCCGGGTTCAGGTTCGCGCCGGACAGTTCGTGGTAACGCGGGAACTTGGTCTTCTGGGCGTTGACGGCGCTCAAGGACTCCGAGTCCTGGGCGAGCGTGTTTTCCTTCTGCGTCATCGGCTTCAAGTGGGCCAGATTCACACAACCGCGGTTGCGGAACACGTGGTCTAGGACGAGCTCGCCGGGGATCGCGCCAACGAAGATCTCGTAGGAGGCACGGTGTGCGTAGTACACCATGTCCGAGAATGAGAAGCGCCCATATCCGCGCTCGTTCTTAGCGGCCTGCCGTTCCCAGCAACCCGTCTTGGGGTTGGGGTTGATCTTGTTCAGCAGTCGTTCGACGTCGGGAATGTTCATGTGGAATTGCCTTTCGTGCGCGCCTGTCAGCGCGTGGGTGAACCCGAGCTCGCCGGTCAGCGACCGGGTGGCTTGGGGCTGGCCGCGGCGTGACAGCGCCCGCCAGCTCTCCTTGTGCACACAGAGCACTCGACTCGCTAAGGGATGTCTCGTAACCCGGTGTGGGTCTGGTTGCCTAGATAGTTGATCATGTTGTGGTGTAGGTGATCTCGGCGTCGCGGTCGGAGTGGATTGCCCCGTTCACGGGGTTGGAACCGGGTCAGTTCCGCAGGTTGGTACGGATCGTGGCGAAACGTGGCGGTGACGAGATCGCCGATGGCCGACCTGGTCGTCAGTGGCGCCTTGACCTGGCCGATCGTGTGCTGCTGGTCGCGACGTACTGGCGGACGAACCTGACGATGCGCCAGATCGGGCCGCTGTTCGGAGTGTCGCATTCCGCGGCGCATCGAGTGATCGACACGATCGGGCCGCTGCTGGCGCTGGCCCCGGTCCGCACACGGCGGGTCGACGCGATCGCGATCGTGGACGGCACCCTGGTGCCGACGCGGGATCACCGGCTGGCAGCACCGTCGAAGAACTACCGGTACTCGGGCGAACGTGCAGGTCGCGATCGATGCCGACACCCGGTTGGTGATCGCCACCGGCGACGCGCATCCGGGCAACGCAGGCGACTGCACCGTCTAGGGCGCCTGCGGCATCGAGCAGAAGTTGGCGGGGCGTTCGGTGATGGCCGACGGTGGCTACCAAGGCAACCCGGCCGTGATCATGCCCTATCGCAAACCTCGTGACCGCAGCGATCTGGCGGACTGGCAGGAAGACCTCAATGCCGACCATCGCAAGATCCGGGCCCGTGTCGAGCACGCGCTGGCGCGGATGAAGTGCTGGAAGATCCTGCGCGACTATCGCCGCGCCGCCAGCACGCTGAACGACACGGTCTCCGGCATCGCGCATCTGCACAACATCCTCCTCGCAGACTGATCCGCAACACCAGTCCCACCAACCACAAGAGCAGTTACGAGACACCCCTTAGGTGAGGAGGTCGAATGTGGTTCCCGGGCGACTGGTGCCGGCTTCCGGGCATGAAGAAGCCCCGTCGACGCGTGATGGTTGACGGGGCTCCGGGATCACTGGTGTCGGGTCATCGAGCGCTCTGCGCGACACAGCGAGCCGAGATTTTTGCTCTCTACATTGATAAGGGCCGATAAAAACTGATTTGTAACCCTAAAGGGCTTATACGGCTTCGTTGTTATTGAAAAGTTACGTTAACGTCTGCTGGTGTCGACTCGACGAGAAAGACGTGTTTCAGGAAGGGTTTCAACTCGGGTTCTTCCTGCTGGTGATCTTGTCGACGAGCTTGCCCGCGAGGGTGTCGCCGACGTCGACGCCGTTCTTGCCGACGCGACGGGAGGCCTTGGAGATCTCCTCGCCGACGTGGTGCGGCTTGCCATCGGCGACCTTTGCCGCGTTGACGAAGAAGACGGCGGTCTCGCCGACCTTGGGCGGGTTGTAGGCCTCGATGTCGTGGGCCGGCTGCGCCGTGATCGGGGTGATTGCGACGTAGGTCAGCCCGAGTTCGATGGCGTACTTCTCGTAGCGCTCGGTCTCGAAGGTGTGGCCGACGTTGAGGACCTTGCCTTTGAAAGTGTCGCCCGGAGTTTTGAGCTTGATCGTTTTCACGTCTGGAACGCTAGGTCGCGGGGACGCTGGCCGCTCCGTATGTCATGCGTTCGTGTTCAGGTGGCGTGGCGGTGGTAGCCACGGCATCTAAGGAAATCATCGGGGGTAGCTCACGGAGTGTCGCGTTCCAACTGAATCAGTTCGTGCCTCTTCTGACACATGCCGCCGCACGCGCCGTCGTTGATGATGGCGAGGGCTTCCTCGGCCTTGGTCAAGGTCGGGTGCAGCTCGACTGTGGTTGCCCGGGGGCTACCAGAGTGGGGGCACTTGGACACCGTTGCGAACTGGCCATCGCCCTCCACCCAACTCGCCTTCGGCCACATGCACTTCGCGAGGGCGGTCCAGGTGCGGTGCTTGCGGCTGCAGTTGTGACTCCTGTAGATCTTCGGCATCAACGTCCCTGCTTCCTCGGTTCGTGCAGGTACGGCACGATCTGCGCGTACAGCGCCATCTGCGCGTGCAGCGCCATCTCGTCGGCAGTGTCGTGCTGCTTCCACAAAGGACAGTGGTCAGCCAAGTCTTCCTCGTCGACGACGCCCTTCGCGAGGCGGTCCAGCTTTACGAGGTACCCGTCGACGTCCGGCAGGTACCGGAGCTCGAGGCGGGTGGCCGGCAACCAGGGCTCGAGGCCACGCTCGATCCGGTCCGCCCGCGCTCGAAGCGCTGCCACCATGTCTGCTCCGTCCCACCCGCCGCCGACCCGGTTGGCCATCTCGCGGAGGTGTGCGACGAATTGGGCCTTGGTCTGTCCGGGAGACGGTCGGTGCTGATGTGCGTCCACCTCAGTCGCCCTTGGCCGACCACTTCGGGTTGATGCCCTGGTCCTGGATCCTCGACAGCTCCTGAGCGATCGACAGCAGTGCCATCACCTCGACGTGCTTGTGCTTCTGGTCGATGGTGAAGGACTCGCCGTGCTCGGCGTCGATCGCGTTCAGTTCGTCGACCGCTTCGTGCCACATGTCCACGGGTCGCGTGATCCCTTCTCGCGTGCTGATGTCGATCTGTCGCTGGGTGGCCCGTGGCCGTTACACCGACCGATCAGCTGCCGCCCGCCTCCTCGGCATGCTCGGACTGCGCCGTCGTCGGTGTAGGCGAGGTCTCACAGGTCGACACCTCCCGGGTCGCACTGGCGATTGCCCATCCGCGTGCAGCCCCAGCACGGCTGGTCTTCTTCGCAGTGGGCAGGCGGTGAGGATGGCGCCAGATGCTGGGGGGCGCTGCACTGGGCGGCGAGTGTACTGGGCAGGAGCAGTGCCAGGGCAGCCGCAGCGACGAGACGACGCATCACGCGGCCTCGACGGACTTAGCGGCGACGAAGGCGTCGACCCGGGCAACGATGCGTTCGATGGACGCGGTGTACATCGAGAATTCGGTACCGACGGCCGCGGGCGGCAGCTGATCGACGCGGACGCGGGAGTGGATAGCGCGGTAGGTCGACGAGACGGTGGCGATGTTCATGGGGAGTTCCTCTCCGTTACCCCCTGTTTCAAAAAACTGCGAGGAGAACCTCAACGGCGTGACGCAGAAGGCCGTGCTGAACGGCGTCGCGGCCGTCTACTACGGCAAGAAGGACTTCACGAGCAAGAACAACTGCGGCGGCAACCCCTATTCGGCCACGGAGGTGTGCGGCTCCGGGTTCTCGGTGATCGACCAGCAGGGGCTGGGCTCGTCCGGCACCGCGTACCTGCTGTACAACGCTTCGACGAAGGCCAACTGCGTGACGACGCTGAAGTCCGTTTCGCTGGGTACCGCGAGCCCGACGTCGGCGTTCCTGGAAGTGCAAGGCCAGGCGCGCACGACCGACTCCGGCAACTTCACCTACTACGCGGGGCCGGTGAAGAAGACTGCGGGCGCCACCTGCGTGAAGTGGGGCGGTTCGGTGGGTGCGGACACCTACACGAGCCCGTTCGAGCACTGCGGCTGAGCGCCTAGCACACGGCACCGACACGAACCCGGTCCAGCCCGCGCGGCTGGGCCGGTTTTCCACAACTGCCGCAGCTGTCCACAGATTTCCCCTGACGTCTTCCCCCGCCCGTTTTCCGCCGCACAGTGGAGTGCGTGACCACCTCGACCCCGCCCGGCACGGCCCGGGCCCTGCTCACCGACCCGGCGCAGCTGATCGCGGCGCTCCCGTACCTGCTCGGCTTCAAGCCCGCCGACTCCGTGGTGCTGCTCGGGCACCGCCCGCCCGGCACGCGAATCGGCCTGATCCTGCGCGCGGACCTGCCACCCGGCGATCTCCTTGCGGAGCAAGCGGATGCGCTCGCGCCGCGCTTCCGCGTGGACGACCACACGGGCGTCACCGTGGTGATCGTCGGCGGCCGGGCCGGCCCCGACGGCGAGCTACCCCACGCCGAGTTCGCCGGGGAACTTAGTCGCGCGCTCAAGGAGTACGAGCTGCCCGTGATGCATCCACTGTGGACACCGGAGATCGCGGCCGGGGCACCGTGGGCGTGCTACCGCGAACCCACCTGTAGCGGGCTGCTGCCGGATCCGCGCGACACGGTGGTGGCCGCGACGATCACCAACGCCGGCTTCGTCTCCTTCCCCAGCCGCGACGACGTTTTGGCCCTGCTGGAGCCACGTTCTCCTTCGGCTCTGGTGCGGCGCCGCGCCCTGCTCTCCCGCGCGGCACCACCGTGGGATCCCGACGACCTGCGCGCGGCGGCCGCCGAGGTACGCGCGGCGTTCTTCCGCCACCGCCGAGCTGAAGGTCCGCCGTCCGACGACCAAGCGGTGCGCCTCGCCCACGCCCTGCGCGTCCCGAAGGTTCGCGACGCCTGCCTCGCCACGGCGGTGCCGCCGGAGTCGCCCGTCGCCGTGGCCGCGATGAGCCTGTGGCTGGAGCTCGTGCGCGAACTGCCCGCGCCCCACCGCGCGGACGCCGCCGCCCTCGTCGCGTACGCCGCCCTCATGCGCAGCGAAGGCGCCCTCGCGGGCATGGCCCTGACCAACGCCCGGGACGCCTGCCCCGACCACGTCCTCGCGCAGCTCCTCCACGCGGCCTGGAACCTGGGCACGGACCCGTCGAGACTCGCCGGGCTGGCTTCGCTGCCGGACGCCGTGGACCTGGGCTTGTCGCTCCCGGAGCTCGGCTTGGACCCGGATGCCCGACCTCGGCCCCGCGACGGGCTCCGCCTCCGTCCTGACAGATTCGGCGCCGTGTGATGGCCGACCGATGTCGGCGCGCCGCGCGGGCGGTGCCACGGCCGGGAGCCGGCCAGGGCGTCGGCAGGTCGATGGGCGTCGCTCGCGTCCGCGGAGCCGCCGGCAGCGGTTGTTGCGACCAGCGGGCGAAGCTCGTGGACCTGGGCTTGTCGCTCCCGGTGCTCGGCTTGGACCAGGACGCCGGAAAGTGGTGACGCAGCACGGAAAACGCGTCTGGCGGGCCCAGGCTCACTCGGAGTCCGGACCCGCCGGAAGGGAGATCGGTCAGGAGCGGCGCGACTGCGTGAACGCCCAGGCATCGGAGACGATGCCGTCGAGGTCGGTGCGCTCGGGTTTCCAGCCGAGTTCGCGGCCGGCCTTTTCGCTGGAGGCCACGAGGACCGAGGGGTCGCCCGCGCGGCGCGGGGCGACCTCGGCGGGGATCGGATGGCCGGTCACGCGGCGGCAGGACTCGACGACCTCCAGCACGGAGAAGCCGGTGCCGCTGCCGAGGTTGTAGATGCGGTGCTCGCCGGGCGTCGCGTGGCGGAGGGCGAGCTGGTGGGCGACGGCGAGGTCGACGACGTGGATGTAGTCGCGGACGGCCGTGTGGTCGGGCGTCGGGTAGTCGTCGCCGTAGATGGAGATGTGGGCGCGGTCGCCGGTGGCAACCTGGAGCACGAGGGGGATGAGGTGGGTTTCGGTGGTGTGGCGCTCGCCGAAAGCGTGGTAGGCGCCGGCGACGTTGAAGTAGCGCAGGCTCACCGCGGCGATCCCGTGGGCGCGGGCGAAGCTCGTGATGGCGTGGTCGATCGCGAGCTTGGACGCGCCGTAGGTGTTGGTGGGCTGCGTGGGCGCGGTCTCCGGGATCGGCGACGACTCGGGCTCGCCGTAGGTGGCCGCGGTGGAGGAGAACACCAGGCGCGGAGTGCCGTGGGCCTTCATGGCCTCCAGCAGGCGCAGCGAGGTGACGACGTTGCCTTCCCAGTACTTCGCCGGGTCCGTCATCGACTCGCCGACGAGCGACTTCGCGGCGAAGTGCAGCACGCCGTCGAAGCCCTCGGCCAGGACGTCGGCGGCGACGGCGGCGGCGTCACCCTCGATGAAGCGCGCGTCGGGGTGTACAGCGTCGGCGTGTCCGGTGGACAGGTCGTCCACGACCGTGACCTGGTGACCGGCTTCGATGAGCCGCGCGGCACACACGCTGCCCACGTAGCCGGCGCCACCCGTGACGATCAGTTTCAGGGGGCTCTGCGGGTCCGTCACGGTGTGGCCTTTCCGGTGTGGGCGGTGACTGTGCGCCACAGTCTCCCCTCATGGCGCCGCGCCCGGCCGTCCGGGGGTTGCCGCGGCCGATCCGGCCCGCTGGCGAACGCGCGGGCTCCGGACACGGCACTGCCCCCGAGACCGGAGTCCCGAGGGCAGTGCCGGAGCCACAAGCACCGGAGCCACAAGCACCGGAGCCACAAGCACCGGAGCCACAAGCACCGGAGCCACAAGCACCGGAGCCACAAGCACCGGAGCCACAAGCACCAGAAGCCGAGACCGCGTCAGACGGTGTCGCGCCCCGCGCCGCGGGAAGGGACCGCGGTGAAGGTGCGCGGGCGGCGGAGCCCGGCGGCCTCGAAGGCCTGCTCGACCGCCGCGCGGACGTGCTCCAGGTCGGCCTCGCGGACCAGCGCGATGGCCGAGCCGCCGAAGCCGCCGCCGGTCATACGGGCACCCAGGGCGCCGGCTGAGCGCGCGGAGTCGACGGCGAGGTCGAGTTCGGAGGTGGAGATGCGGTAGTCGTCGCGCATGCTGGCGTGGGAGGCGTCCAGGTGCGGGCCGATGTCGGTGAGGCGGCCCTCGCGCAGCAGGGCCACGACGTCGAGCACGCGCTGGTTCTCGGTGACCACGTGGCGCACGAGCGGCGCGAGGTCGCCCGGCAGCTGGGCCAGCGCTGCGTCCAGGCCTTCGAGGGTGACGTCGCGCAGGGCCTTCACGCCCAGCAGCTCGGCGGCGCGCTCGGTGCCGCGGCGGCGTTCGCCGTAGCCGCCTTCGGCGTGGGAGTGCTTGGTGCGCGTGTCCATGATCAGCACGCGGACGCCGGCCTCGGCGAGCGGGAACGGCACCTGTTCCATCTCGCCGGAGCGGACGTCGAGGAACAGCACGCAGGAGTCCTGGCAGCACAGCGACGCCGTCTGGTCCAGCAGGCCGGTGGGGGCGCCGACGAAGTCGTTCTCGGAGCGCTGCACCCAGCGGGCGATCTCCGGGCGGGCCGGGGTGCCCGGCTTGCCATCGTCGAGTTCGACGCCGGCGAGGCCGAGCAGTGCGAGCGTGACGGCGCATTCGAGGGCGTGGGACGAGGACAGGCCGGCGCCGGAGGGGACGTCGCCGGCGATGACCAGGTCGGCGCCCGCGGCGTGGCCGTGGTCGCGCAGCACCCAGGCGACGCCCGCGGGGTAGGCGGCCCAGCCCTCGACCGAACCCGGTTCGAGGGAAGCGATGTCGAGGAGGTCGGAGTACTGGAACTGGCCGTCGTCGCCGAGGGTGGCGACGTTGAGCTTGCCGTCGTCACGCGAAGTGGCCGCCACGGCGAGGCGGTGGGGGAGGGCGAAGGGCAGCACGAAGCCGTCGTTGTAGTCGGTGTGCTCACCGATCAGGTTCACCCGGCCGGGAGCGGACCAGACCCCGGCCGGAGCGCGGCCGTGAATCCGGTGGAACGCACCTGCGGCGTCTTCGGCGGGGCTCACCTGGCCTGCGCCAGCACGGCGTGCAGTGCCGAGGTGGACACCTGCGCCGAGGAGTCGCTGCCGGTGACCTCGATGGTCACGGTGCCGCCGTTGGCCTTGCCGACCGTGACGCGGCCGCCGGGCACGATGCCGACGGACTTGAGCTCGGTTAGCAGCGACTCGTCTAGCTGAACGTGCTCGGCGATGCGCCGCACCACGACGTCGCCGCCGCCGGTGCGGGCGAACTCGTCGAGGCGTACGAGGTCGGACTCGGCGGGCGGCGCGGGGTCGCCGTCGCCCAGCTTGTCGAGGCCCGGGATCGGGTTGCCGTAGGGCGAGGTGGTCGGGTGGTCGAGCAGCTTGACCAGCTTGCGCTCGACGGCCTCGCTCATCACGTGTTCCCAGCGGCACGCTTCGGTGTGCACGTGTTCCCACTCGAGCCCGATGACGTCGACGAGGAGGCGCTCGGCGAGACGGTGCTTGCGCATGACGGCGATGGCCAGCTCACGACCGTGGTCGGTCAGCTGCAGGTGCCGGTCGTCGGCCACGACCACCAGCCCGTCGCGTTCCATCCTGGCCACGGTCTGGCTCACGGTCGGCCCGCTCTGCTGCAGGCGTTCGGCGATCCGTGCCCGCAGCGGAACGACACCCTCTTCTTCAAGCTCGTAGATGGTACGCAAGTACATCTCGGTGGTGTCGATGAGATCGTTCACGCTGTCCCCTTCGTCCGCGTAGCTCATCGTAGTCGTTGGCCCCGACAGCGACGGCACGCGCCGACATAACAAGCCGGGCGGGCTGAAAAGTCCGGCCCGGGTGCGCGTGAGGCGCCCGGACCTGCAGGATGGGGCGTATGGACCCGCTGATCACCCCCGCCGAGCTCGCCGCCCTGCCCGAGGCGCGGCGCCCCGTGGTGCTGGACGTCCGCTGGCGCCTGGCCGGGCCGCCCGCCGCCGAGTCCTACCGCGAGGGCCACGTGCCCGGGGCGGTGTTCGTGGACCTCGACACCGCGCTGGCCGCGCCGCCCGGCGACGGCGGCCGTCACCCCTTGCCCGACCCCGCCGACCTGCAGCGTGAGCTGCGCGAAGCCGGCGTGAGCGCCGGCCGGCCGGTGATCGTGTACGACGACGCCGACGGCTCCGTCGCCGCGCGAGCCTGGTGGCTGCTGCGCTGGGCCGGTCACACCGAGGTGGCGGTGCTCGACGGCGGTTACGCAGCGTGGCTCGCCGAGGGCCGCGAGACGACCACCGACGCCCCCACCCCCGAACCCGGCGACTTCGAGGTGCGCCCCGGCGGCATGCCGGTGCTCACCGCCGACGAAGCCGCCGCCCGCGCCCGGGCCGGCGTGCTGTTCGACGCCCGCGCGCACGCGCGCTACACGGGCGAGACCGAGCCGGTCGATCCGCGCGCCGGCCACATCCCCGGGGCGATCAGCGCGCCGTCGGCCGAGCACGTCGGTGAAGACGGCCGCTGGCGCTCGCCCGCCGACCTCGCCGCGCGGTTCGCCGGGCTGGGGCTCGAAGAAGGCACCCCCGTCGGCGCCTACTGCGGCTCCGGCGTCACGGCGTCGTCGGTCGTGCTCGCGCTGGAAGTCGCGGGCCACCCCGAGCCGGCGGCGCTGTATGCCGGCTCCTGGTCGCACTGGTCGCGCGACCCCGAACGCCCCGCCGCCACCGGTCCCGAGCGCGGCTGACCCGAGCCGGCGGCACCGACCTGCCACGGGCCGACCAGCCCCCAGCCCCAGCCCTCAGCCCTCAGCCCCCTGCGCCAGGCCGTGACAGTCGGCTGAACCACCGCACAGCGCCCGAAGGCTGAACCCGGCTCGGGCACGCCGGGGCCAGTACAGTGCGGTACATGTCCTCGCCTGCTGTCGTCTGGGATGCCGCACTGCTGGGGTACGACCTGGGTGGGGAGCATCCGTTCAACCCCGTCCGCCTGGAGCTCACGATCCGGCTGGCCACGGAGCTCGGTGTGCTGAACGACGTCGAGCTGCTCGTGCCCACCGCGGCGGGCGACGAGGAGCTGCTGCGCATCCACGCGCCCGAGTACCTCGCGGCCGTGCGGGAGGCGCCGCTCGTCGGGTGGGACGTCGGGCACGGGCTGGGCACGGGGGACAACCCGGTGTTCAGCGGGATGCACGACGCATCGGCGCTGGTGGTCGGCTCGACGCTGCTCGCGGCGCGCAAGATCGCCGAGGGCGAGGTGAAGCGCGCGGTCAACATCGCGGGCGGGCTGCACCACGCGATGCGCGACTACGCGTCGGGCTTCTGCGTGTACAACGACTGCGCCATCGCCATTTCCTGGCTGCTCGACCACGGTTTCGACCGCATCGCCTACCTCGACACCGACGTGCACCACGGCGACGGGGTCCAGACCGCCTTCTACGACGACCCGCGCGTGCTCACCGTTTCGCTGCACCAGCACCCGTTCACGCTCTGGCCCGGCACCGGCTACGCCGCCGAGATCGGCAACGGCAAGGCCGCCGGCACCTCGGTCAACATCCCGCTGCCGCCGCACACGAAGGACCCCGGCTGGCTGCGGGCGTTCAACGCGGTCGTCCCCTCGCTGCTGGCCGAGTTCGAGCCGCAGATCCTCGTCACGCAGTGCGGCGTCGACTCGCACGAGGAAGACCCGCTGGCCGACCTTTCGCTGTCGGTCGACGGGCACCGCACCATCTACTCGACGATGCGCGACCTCGCCGAGACCTACAGCGGCGGGCGCTGGC
Source organism: Amycolatopsis sp. NPDC051372 (assembly GCF_040682095.1). Lineage (NCBI taxonomy): Bacteria > Bacillati > Actinomycetota > Actinomycetes > Pseudonocardiales > Pseudonocardiaceae > Amycolatopsis > Amycolatopsis sp. NPDC051372. Next base: position 268,932 of record NZ_JBFBAF010000007.1, on the reverse strand, counting down.
TCGCCGTCGGCGGGGGCGGCTACCAGCTGATCCGCGTGGTCCCGCGCTCGTGGACGCACCTGATCGCCACGGTGCTCGACCGCGACGTCGCGCCCGACACGGCGCTGCCGCCCGGCTGGGTCTCCTCGATCACCAAGGCCGCGCCGACCGCGGAGATCCCGCACGCGATGACCGACGAGAAGGACACGGCGTTCAAGCCGTGGGGCGACGCCGCCGACGACCCGGTCGACCTCGCGATCCGCGACACCCGCCGCGCGGTGTTCCCGCTGCACGGCCTCGACCCGGACGATCCCAGGGACTGACCATGTCCGAAGACCCGGCACCCGGAAACGGCCTGCGCGACCCGTACGACTACCCCCGCGACTGGGAGGCCGACGTCGTCCTGTCCGACGGCGGCACCGTGCACCTGCGGCCTGTGGTGCCCACGGACGCCGACGGCCTCGTCGCCTTCCACAGCAGGCTTTCCGAGCGCACGCGCTACCTGCGTTACTTCGGCGCCTACCCGCGGATCCCCCCGCGTGACCTGCAGCGATTCTCCACTGTGGACCATCACGACCGGGTCGCGTTCGTGGCGCTGCTCGGCGGCGACATCGTGGCCGTCGGGCGCTACGAACGGCTTGACGGCGGCCCCTCGGCCGAGGTCGCGTTCGTCGTCGACGACAAGCACCAGGGCCGCGGGCTCGGCTCGATCCTGCTGGAGCACCTGGCCGCCGCCGCGTCGGAGAGCGGGCTGCGCCGGTTCGTCGCCGAGGTCCTCGCCGAGAACGCGCCCATGGTCCGCGTGTTCCGCGACGCCGGCTACCAGGTCAGCCGCGCCATCGAGGAAGGCGTGCTGCACCTGGAGTTCAGCATCGACCCGACGGAGGAGTCGCTCGCCGTCGCGCGCTCGCGCGAGCAGGCGGCCGAGGCGCGCAGCGTGCACAACCTGCTGCACCCGCGCTCGGTCGCGGTGATCGGCGCTTCGGCCGACCACACGAAGGTCGGCCACGTCGCCTTCCGCAACCTGCTCGCTGCCGACTTCACCGGCACGGTCTTCCCGGTCAACCCCGAGCACCGCTCGGTGCGCGGCGTGCGCGCGTACGCGTCGGTGCTCGACATTCCGGACCCGGTCGACCTCGCACTGGTCGCCGTGCCCGCCGAGCTCGTCGAGTCCGTGCTCGACGCGTGTCTCGCCAAGGGGGTGAAGACGCTGGTGATCGTCTCCGGCGGCTTCGCCGAGTCCGGCCCGCTCGGCCTGCACGCCGAGCTGCGGCTCGTCGGCGAGGCCCGCGCGCACGGCATGCGCGTGGTCGGCCCGAACGCGCTCGGCGTGCTCAACACCGCGCCCGGCGTGCGGCTCAACGCCACCCTCGCGCCGCAGCTGCCGCGCCGCGGGCACACCGGCTTCTTCTGCCAGTCCGGTGCGCTGGGCACGGCGATCCTGGCCGACGCCGGTTCGCGCGGCCTGGGCCTGTCCACGTTCGTCTCCGCCGGCAACCGCGCCGACGTCTCGGGCAACGATCTGTTGCAGTACTGGGAAACCGACCCCGAGACCGACCTCGTGCTGCTCTACCTCGAGTCCTTCGGCAACCCGCGTAAGTTCGCCCGCCTGGCGCGGCGGCTCGCACGGAACAAGCCGATCGTCGCGGTGAAGTCGGGCCGCCACGCCGTGCGTCCCCAGCTGGCCGCCACGTCGGCTGAGGTCGACGAGGCGAGCGTGCAGGCGCTGTTCGAACAGGCCGGCGTGGTGCGCGTGGAGTCGCTCGCGCAGCTCTTCGACGCCGCGCTGGTGTTCGCGCACCAGCCGCTGCCGGCCGGGCCGCGGATCGCGATCGTCGGTAATTCGAGTGCGATCGGGCTGCTCGCCGCCGACACCGCGCGGGCACAGGGGCTGCACCTCGCCTTCGACCCCGTGGACATCGGCCCGCAGGCCGGGCCCGACGCGTTCGCCGCCGCCGTGCGCGAAGCCCTCGACTCGCCCGAGACCGACGCGCTCATCGCCGTGTTCGCCCCGCCGATCCTCATTCCCGGCACGGCCTACGCACGGGCGCTGAAGGAAGCCGTGCTGGAGCACGAGCGCACGAAACCCGTTGTCTCCACGTTCCTCGCGGCCGAAGGCGTGCCCGACGAATTGGCCGTGCTGAGCGAAGACGGTGTGCCCACGCGGGGTTCGATCCCGTCGTACCCGAGCCCGGAACGCGCGGTGACCGCGTTGTCCCGCGTGGTGCGGTATTCGGCATGGCGGCAGCGTCCACAGGGGACACTGGTGCGCCCGGCCGGGCTGCACGTCGAGCAGGCGCAATCGATCGTGCGCGAGCTGGTCGCCGAGGCCGACGGCCACTCCACGATGCTGTCCGACGACGACGTGGTGCGGCTGCTCGGCTGCTACGGCGTCGACGTGGTGCCGTTCCGCGTGGTGTCCGATGTGGACGCCGCTGTCGCGGCCGCGGCGGAGCTGGGCTACCCCGTCACGCTCAAGGCGGTGGACGAGCGGCTGCGCGGCCGGCCCGACCTCGCGGGCGTGCGCCTGGACCTCACGTCGGAGGACTCCGTGCGCGTGGCCTACCGCGACCTGTGCGAAGTCTCCGGCGACAACGAGCTCTACGTGCAACGCATGGCGGCCAAGGGAATCTCGTGCGTGATCGGGCTGCAGGACGACCCGTCGTTCGGCACGCTCGTGTCCTTCGGGCTCTCGGGCCTGGTCAGCACGTTGCTCGGCGACCGCGCCTACCGCGCGGTGCCGGTCACCGACGTCGACGCTGCCACGCTCATCCGCGAGCCCCGCACCTCGCCCCTGCTCACCGGCTACCGCGGTGACGAACCCGCGGACCTGGCGGCGCTGCAGGACATGGTGCTGCGCGTGGCCGCGCTGGCGGAGGACAACCCGGAAGTCCGGTCCCTGGCGCTCGACCCGATCCTCGCCTCGCCCGACGGCGCCTTCGTGGCCAACGCGCGCATGGTGCTGGGCCCGCCGCCGACCCGGCCGGACACCGGGCCGCGGCGGTTGCGCCACATCACGCCGTCGGACTGATCCGCCGGCTCCCCGGGTCTTGCCGCGGCGCCGCCCTGCAGCCGGGTCGCGGCCTCGGTCAGCGCGGGTCGACCCCCAGGGCGCGGCGGCCGCACGCCCGTTCGGGGCCGAAGGCGCGCGTGTGGTGATCACCGACGTGCTCGACGCCGAGGGCACACAGCTCGCCGCCGACCTCGGTGACGCGTCCGTGTTCCAGCGCCTCGACGGCGGCGCCATCGTCAGCGTGTCCTCTGTGGAGGGACTCGCCGGCATGCCCTTCCTCGTCGCCGGCACCGCGAGCGAGTTCGCGATCCGCGGGATGACCAAGCCGCCGCGCCGGAGGTGGGCGCGCGCGGCAGCCGGGGGTGAGCTCCGTCCAGCCCCGGCGTGACCGACACGGTGATGGTTTCCGAGGCCGCCGGTGGCGGATGGGGGAGCCGCGGCGACTCATGCTCTGCTGTGATCCACACGACTGAGAGCGAGTAGTGAACACCGCTAACGGAAGTCGGGCGGGAGGTATGGACAAGACTCGGGGGTGACTACTGGGAGGTGTGGTGGGCGAGACCGGCTCGATCACCCTCCCGGGCACCGCGGCGCTGACCCAGGTCGGCCGGCTCGCCACGCTGTCCTGGGAGGTGCTGCGGGCGATCTTCCGGCGTCCGTTCCAGTTCCGTGAGTGGATCCAGCAGTGCTGGTTCTTCGCGAGTGTCACGATCCTGCCGACGGCGCTGGTCGCCATTCCGTTCGGAGCCGTGATCGCGCTCCAGCTGGGGTCGCTGACCACACAGATCGGCGCGCAGTCGTTCACCGGCGCCGCGAGCGCGCTCGCCATCGTGCAGCAGGCCGCTCCGCTGATCACGGCGCTGCTCGTCGCCGGCGCGGGGGGCAGCGCGGTCTGCGCGGACATCGGCGCGCGCAAGATCCGCGAAGAGATCGACGCGATGGAAGTGCTCGGCGTCAACCCGATCCAGCGCATCGTCGTGCCGCGCGTGCTGGCCGCGATCGTGGTGTCCGTGCTGCTCAACGGCCTGGTCAGCGTGGTCGGGGTGCTCGGCGGCTACTTCTTCAACGTCGTGCTCCAGGGCGGCACTCCGGGTGCCTACCTGGCCAGCTTCAACGCTCTGGCCCAGGTGCCGGACCTGTGGATCAGCGAGATCAAGGCGTTCCTCTACGGCTTCGTCGCCGGGGTCGTCGCCGCGTTCCGTGGTCTGAACCCCGCGGGCGGGCCGAAGGGCGTGGGCGACGCGGTGAACCAGGCCGTGGTGATCACGTTCCTGCTGCTGTTCCTCATCAACGTCGTGCTCACCGCGATCTACCTCAAGATCGTGCCGCCGAAGGCGCTCTGACGTGACCGCCGAACCGATCGAGGCTCCCGCGCTGTCCGACCGGACGCTCGAGATCATCGCGCGCCCGGGCGCGAGCCTGGAAGGACTCGGGCGCCAGCTGTCGTTCTACGGCCGCGCGCTCGCCTGGTCGCCGCGCACGATCCGCCGCTACGGCCACGAGACGCGGCGGCTGCTCACCGAAGTCTGCTTCGGTACGGGCGGGCTCGCGGTGATCGGCGGGACGCTCGGCGTGATGATCGGCATGACGCTGTTCACCGGGCTCATCGTGGGCCTGCAGGGCTACTCCGCGCTCAACCAGCTCGGCACCGCCGCGCTCACCGGCTTCATCTCCGCGTACTTCAACACCCGCGAGGTCGCGCCGCTCTCGGCCGGGCTCGCGCTGTCGGCGACGGTCGGCTGCGGCTTCACCGCACAGCTCGGGGCGATGCGGATCTCCGAGGAGATCGACGCGCTCGAGGTGATGGCCGTGCCGAGCATGCCCTACCTCGTGACCACGCGCGTGCTCGCAGGCGTCACCGCGGTGATCCCGCTGTACGCGATCGGCTTGCTCTCGTCCTACCTCGCGTCGCGGCAGATCACCATCTGGCTCTACGGCCAGTCGGCCGGTACCTACGACCACTACTTCACGTTGTTCTTGCCCCCTGAAGACGTGTTGTGGTCCTTCGCCAAGGTGATCGTGTTCAGCGTGATCGTGATCCTCTCCCATTGCTATTACGGCTACACCGCCGACGGCGGGCCGGCCGGCGTCGGCGTGGCGGTGGGTCGCGCGGTGCGCACGTCGATCGTGCTGATCTCGGTGCTCGACTTCTTCCTGAGCCTCGCGATCTGGGGTGCCAACACCACCGTGCGGATTTCCGGATGAGCACGCGGCGCGAAACGCTGAAGCGGCTCCGGTACCAGGTGCTGGGGCTGATTTTCCTCGTCGTCGCGGCGCTGTTCTTCACCACCACGATCGCGATCTACAAGAAGGTCTTCACGCCCGTCACGCTGGTGAAGCTGGAGACCGACCACGTCGGCAGCCAGCTGCGCACGGGCGGCGACGTGAAGGTGCGCGGCCTGCTCGTGGGCGAGATCCGTTCGGTCACCGCGAAAGGCGACCACGCGGAGCTCGAGCTCGCGCTGCAGCCGGACAAGATCGACGAGATCCCGAGCAATGTCTCGGCGCGGCTGCTGCCCAAGACGCTCTTCGGCGAGCGCTACGTCGCGTTGCAGCTGCCCGAAAAGCCCGCCGCGCACATCGCAGCCGGCGACGTGATCCCGCAGGACCGCAGCAGCACGGCGATCGAGCTGGAACAGGTGCTCGACGACGTGATGCCGTTGCTGCAGGCCGTGCAGCCGGAGAAACTTTCGAGCACACTCAGCGCCGTTTCGACCGCGCTCGACGGGCGGGGCAAGCAGCTCGGCCAGACGCTCGTGAACCTCTCGGACTACCTCGGGCAGCTGAACCCGTCGCTGCCCGACCTCAAGGCCGACATCACCGGGCTGGCCAACGTTTCGGCCACCTACGACAAGGCCGCGCCCGATCTGCTCGACGCGCTGGCCGACCTCACCACGACGACCCAGACCATTGTGGAGAAACGCCAGGGACTGTCCGATGTATACGCCTCGGTCTCGGCGGCGTCGGCCGACCTCACGAGCTTCCTGGACGTCAACAAGGACAACCTGATCCGGCTCACCACGGCCGTGCAGCCGACGCTCGATGTGCTCGCGAAGTACGCGCCCGAGTACCCCTGCCTGCTCAAGCAGCTCGCCGCTTCGGTGCCGGAGGCCGAGTTGGCATTCGGCAAGGGCACGGCCCACCCAGAGGTCAGCCGCGTGACGATCGAGTTCACCGCGAGCCGCGGCAAGTACCTGCCGGGCGTCGACGAGCCCAAGTACGACGACAAACGCGGCCCCCGCTGTTACCCGCAGGTGCCGAAACCCGGGTACTGGTCGCAGTACCCGCCCGACGGCGCGGTGAAGGACGGCTCCACGAAACCCGCGCCGCCGCACAGCCCGGCCGAGTCGCTGCCGGGCGAGATCACCTCGGGCGCGATCACGTCGAACACCGTCGCCGGCCGTGGTCAGTCCGGTGGTGGCGGTGAATCGGGCGGCGCGCCTTCCGTCATCGGCTCCACCGACGAGGAACAGCTGATCGACCTGCTGGTCTCGCCCGCCATGGGCACCACGCCGGATCAGGTGCCCGGCTGGGCCGGCCTGCTCGTCGGGCCGCTCTACCGAGGGGCGGAGGTGGAGCTCAAGTGAGGTCCTTCGTCCCCGCATTGGTGAAGATCCTGATCTTCGCCGCCGTTACGGTGCTGCTCACCGGCATCCTCGCCGCCACGATCGCGAACACGAACTTCGGCACCACGGCGGGGTTCGCCGCGAAGTTCACGGACGCCTCGGGCCTGCAGCCCGGCGACGACGTGCGCATCTCCGGCGTGAAGGTGGGGCAGGTCGACTCGATCGACGTGCAGCAGGGCGAGCAGAATGGAGCCCAGAACTTTGCTGATGTGCGCTTCGCCGTCGACGCGCAGTACAAGCTGCCCGCGCTCACGACCGCGACGATCAAGTACCGCAACCTCGTCGGCCAGCGCTACCTCGCGCTCGGCACCGACGTCACCGGCGGCGGCACCCTCGCCGACGGCGCGACGATCCCGCCCGAGCGCACCAAACCCGCCCTGAACCTCACGGTGTTGTTCAACGGGTTCAAGCCGCTGTTCCAAGCGCTGGACCCGAAAGAGGTCAACGAGCTCTCGGCCGAGATCATCCAGGTGTTCCAGGGTGAGGGCGGCACGATCACGAGCCTGCTGGCGCACACCGCGTCGATCACGACGTCGATCGCCGGCAAGGACCAGGTGATCGGCCAGGTCATCGACAACCTCAACCAGGTCCTGACCACGGTGAACTCGCGCGGCCCGCAGCTGGGCGACCTCATCGACCAGACGCAGCGGCTCGTGAGCGGCCTGGCCGAGCAGCGCAAGCCGATCGGTGACGCCGTGGGGGCGCTGGGCGAGCTGACCGAGACCACGTCGGGCCTGCTCGCCGACGCGCGCCCGGCGGTGAAGGACGACGTCAAGCAGCTCGGCACGCTGTCGAACAACGTCGCGGACTCCGACCAGCTGCTCGACCACCTGCTGCAGGTGCTGCCGGGAAACCTGGAGAAGTTCACGCGGACCCTGAGCTACGGCGGCTGGTTCAACTACTACCTGTGCGGAATCGAAGGCACGATCGGGATTTCGTCGCTGGACGTGACGCTGCCGATCGTGCCGCTGCCTGCCACTGAGCGCGCGCCGAGGTGTGGCCCGTGAAGCGGCTCAAGGAACGCAACCAGGCGGCGGTCGGCGGGGTGACGCTCGTGCTGATCCTGCTCGTGACCGCCGTGGCTTACTTCTCCGACAGCATCCCGCTGTTCGGCAACGGCACCACGTACTCCGCCTACTTCGGCGAAGCCGCCGGACTCGCGCCGGACAACGAGGTGGAGGTGGCCGGCGTGAAGGTCGGGCAGGTGACGTCGGTGGAGCTGGCGCACAAGCAGGTGCTGGTGAAGTTCCGAGTGAAGGGCGTACGCGTGGGCGACGCGTCCACCGCGTCGATCGAGATCAAGACGCTGCTGGGGGAGAAGTACCTCGCGCTCGACCCGAAGGGCGGCGGCACGCAGAGCCCCGGCGACACGATCCCGATCCAGCGCACGCGCACGCCGTTCCAGCTGCAGGACGCGTTCGACCAGCTGTCCACGACCGTCGGCGACATCGACACGAAGCAGCTCGCGGACAGCTTCACCGCGTTGTCGGACTCGCTGAGGGACAGCCCGCAGTACCTGAAGGACACGCTCTCGGGCCTGTCCGCGCTGTCGAAGACGGTGTCCTCGCGCGACGACGACCTGCACACGCTGCTGGCCGGCACGAGCACGATCTCCAAGACGCTCTCGGACCGCAACACCCAGCTGCAGCAGGTGATCAGCGACGGCAACCTGCTGCTGACCGAGCTGCAGAACCGCCGCGACCAGATCAGCGCGCTGCTCAAGGGCACGCAGCAGATCTCGCAGCAGCTCTCGGGGCTCGTCGCCGACAACCGGGCGCAGCTGAAGCCGACGCTCGACGCGCTGGGGAAGGTGACTGATGTGCTGCAGCGCAACCAGGGCAACCTCGACCGCGGCCTGGCGCTGATGGCGCCGTTCGCGCGCGTCGGCGCCAACGCGACGGGCAACGGCCGCTGGTTCGAGGGCTATCTGTGCGGGCTGCTGCCGCCGACGATCACCGCGGGCGGGCTGTCGATCAACCCCGAGGGCTGCACCCCGCCCATCGCGGCGCCGAACCAGGGGGTGGGCGGACGATGACGACCGCCGACGTGCTTTCTCCCGCGGAGGCGGCATGACGATCGAGACTCGCACTCAACGCAACTTGGTGACCTGGCTGGGTTTTGCCTGCGTGGCCGCGCTCCTTCTCACAGCCGGGCTGTGGCTCGTGTTCCGCACGAGTAGCGGCACCACACTGTCGGCGTACTTCGGCAAAACCGTCGGCCTCTACGCCGGTTCCTCGGTCCGCGTGCTGGGCGTTCCCGTCGGCGAGGTCACCGCCGTGACGCCGGACGGGCAGGCCGTGCGCGTGGACATGCGCGTGAACGACGACGTGCCCATCCCCGTCAACGTCGGTGCCGTCGTGGTCGCGCCGAGTCTCGTCAGCGACCGCTACGTGCAGCTGACCCCGGCCTACGACAGCGGCCCGACGCTCGCGAGTGGCACCGTCCTCGCCCGGGACAAGACCGCCACGCCGGTCGAACTCGACGACCTCTACGCGAGCCTCGACAAACTCTCCACCGCGCTCGGACCCAAGGGTGCCAACAAAAACGGCGCCCTGTCCGACGTCCTCGACACCGCGGCCGCCAACCTCAAGGGCAACGGCGCCGACCTCAACTCCACCGTCGGCCGCCTCGCCGACCTCGCGGGCACGCTCGACGACTCCAAGGACGATCTGTTCGCCACCGTCCAGAACCTGAACTCGTTCACGGATGCCCTCGCCCAAAGCGACAGTCAGCTCAACGAGTTCTACGAACGCGTCGCCGACGTCAGCGGGTTCCTCGCCGACGACTCGGCCGACGTCGGAGCCGCGCTGAGCTCCCTGGCCTCCTCGCTCGGTGACGTGAAACAGTTCGTGGCCGACAACAAGGCCGGACTGGAGTCCAATGTGGACAAGTTGGCCTCGCTGACGGGTGTGCTCGTGGACCAGCGCGCCGCCCTCGCCGAGGTGCTCGACATCGCGCCCACCGGCGCCACGAACTTCATCAACTCCTACGATGCCGCCTCCGGCACCATCGCCGTGCGCGACAACCTCAACGAGATCACCAACCCGCCGATCCTCACCGTCTGCCGCATCCTCGCCGCGGGCACGCCGAAGGGCGTGCCCACCACGTTGACCGACATCTGCAAGCAGCTCGCGCCGGTCCTCGACGGCGCGCTCAAGCTGCCGACCGTGCCGCAGGTGCTCAACTCGCTGCAGAACGGCCAGCTGCCTCCGTTGCCGCTCCCGCTCGTGGACGTGATGACGCAGCTTTCCGGCGGTGGCAAGTGAAGCGGCGGCGCTTGGCCGGGGTGCTCGCCGGCGTGCTCGTGCTCGCCGGCTGCAGCGACGGCGGGTTCAACGGCCTCTACTCCACACCGCTGCCGGGCGGGCCGGACCTGGGTGAGCACCCGTACCACGTGACGGCGCTGTTCACCGACGTGCTCGACCTCGTGCCACAGGCGAGCGTGAAGGTGGACGACGTGGCCGTGGGCCGGGTCGACAAGATCACGCTCACGCCCGACACGCGCTCGGCCCTTGTTGCCATGACTGTCAACGGCGACGTGCAGCTGCCCGGAAACGCGCGCGCCGAGCTGCGCCAGTCGAGCCTGCTGGGCGAGAAGTTCGTGGAGCTGGGGCAGCCCACCGAGGAGAAGCCCGCCGGTCACCTCGCCGACGGCGCGCAGATCCCGCTCGGGCGCACCAACCGCAACCCCGAGGTCGAGGAAGTCCTCGGCGCGCTTTCGTTGCTCCTCAACGGCGGCGGCCTCGGCCAGCTGCAGGACATCAGCCACGAGCTCAACGACGCGTTGTCCGGCAACGAACCCGAGATGCGCGCGCTGCTGTCGCGAGTGGACGATCTCGCGACGCAGCTCGACTCGCACAAGGGTGAGATCCTGCGCGCGATCGACGGGCTGGACAAGCTCTCGCACACGCTCGCCGGGCAGCAGCAGAACATCAAGACCGCGCTGGACAACCTGGCGCCGGGCCTGAAGATCGTGGCCGACCAGCGCGACCAGCTCGTGGGGATGCTGAACGCGCTCAACAAGCTTTCGGGCGTCGCCGTCGACACGGTGAACCGCAGCCGCGACCAGCTCGTCGCGAATCTCAAGGCGCTGCAGCCGACGTTGCAGAAGCTCGGCGAGGCGGGCCAGGACCTGCCCAACGCGTTGCAGATCCTGCTCACCTACCCCTTCCCGGACTACGCGGGCAACACGATCAAGGGCGACTACGCCAACGTCGACGCGACCGTGAACCTCGATCTCGACAAGCTGCTGCAGAACTTCACGAACACCTCGCAGCCGCCGATCCAGATCGCGGGGCTGACCTCACAGCAGCCAGGATCGGCCACTTCGGAGCTGCCCCTTCCGTTGCCGACCACGGCGCCGCCGGCGAAGAACCAGGCCGGACCCGGTGGGCTGCTCGGCGGCCTCCTGGGCGGCCTGCTCGGGGGAGGTGCCGGATGACCTCGCGCAAGACGCGGATCCAGCTCATCGCGTTCGTGGTGATCGCCGTGGTGTCGGTGGTCTACGCGGGCGGCAAGTACGCGGGCCTCGACCGGCTTTTCGGCTCCCGCGGCTACCAGGTCACCTTGCAGCTGGCCGATTCAGGCGGCATCTTCGTCAACTCCGAGGTCGCCTACCGCGGCGTGACGGTCGGGCGCGTGTCGGCCATGACGCTCACCGGCCACGGCCTCGACGTGCACCTCGACCTCGACTCCGGCGGTCCGGACATCCCCGACGACCTCCACGCGCAGGTGGCGAACCGCTCGGCGGTGGGGGAGCAGTTCGTGGACCTGCTGCCCGACCGCGAGACGGGTCCGTACCTGCACGACGGCTCGGTGATCACGCAGGACCGCACCTCGCTGCCCGCGTCGCCCGACTCCGTGCTGTCGCATTTGGACGATCTCGTGGCGAGCGTGCACCCGGACTCGCTCAAGACCGTGGTCGACGAGACCTACGACGCGTTCGCCGGCACGGGTCCGCAGCTGCAGAAGCTGTTGGACAGCACGGGTTCGCTCACCGCCAAGGCCGCGCAGTACATCCCGCAGACGCGCGGGCTGCTGGCCAACTCGCGCACGGTGTTCGCCACGCAGGAGCGCCAGGCGCAGAACATCACCGACTTCGCCGGCGGGCTGAAGACGATCGCGGCGCAGCTCAAGTCTTCGGACCCCGACCTGCGAACGGTGATCGACCAGGCGCCGCAGCTGAGCCGCCAGATCAGCGACGTGCTCGCCACCTCGGGCACCGATCTCGGCGTGATCTTCGCGAACTCCCTGACCACCGCCCAGATCACCTCCGCGCGCACCGACGCGATCGAGGAGCTGCTGGTCGCCTACCCGGTGATCTCGGCGTTCTCGCCGTCGACTTCACCGGACGGCACCGGGCACCTGGGCGTGGTGTTCAACTTCTTCGACCCGGCGTCGTGCACGAAGGGCTACGAGGGCACGAAACAGCGCCCGGCCAACGACACCACCGAGGCGCCGGTGAACATGAACGCCTACTGCGCCGAGCCGCCGGGTAGCCCCGTCGAGGTCCGCGGTGCGCAGAACGCGCCGTACGCCGGGAAGCCGCCCGCGATCCCGGCCGCTCCGAAGGAATCGGCGCCGTCGACCACTCCGGACGCGAACCAGTTGCCGGGTCTGCTCGGCCTGCTCATGCCGCCGGCCGGCGGCCTCGGGGCGCTGCTGGGCGGGTCGTGATGAAGGCGCGGCTGCTCGTGGTCGTGCCCGTGCTGGCCGTGCTGGCGGCCGCGTGGTTCGGCTGGTCGTGGTGGCGCGCGGCGCACGACGACGCCCTGGCGCGCGGCCGCGACCGCGATGCCGTGCTCGCCGCCGCGAGCACGGAACTGGTGGCCCTCAACACGATCGACTACCACACCGGCGGCGCCGACGTGGATCGCTGGATCGGCGCCACCACCGGGCAGTACGGGGCGAACCTCGCCGGCGACCGGCAGCTGCAGCTCGACCGCGCGACGAGCACCAAGACCGTCTCCACGGCGTCGCTCCTGCAGGCCGCGGTCACCGACCTCGACCCGGCCGCGGGCACGGCCCGGGTCGTCGCCGTGCTCGACGTGCGCGTGAGCACGGGCGGCGGCGCGCCGGTGCCGAAACAGGCGCGGCTGACCGTGGACTTCACGCGTGACGGCGACACGTGGAAGGTCGGCGGCGTCCAGGCGGTGGGCTCGTGAAGCGCTGGTCGATCGCCGTGACGGTGGTGGCGCTCGCGTGCGCGGTCTGGTTCGCCGTGCAGGCCTCGGCGCTGCAGCCCCGCGACGACGACGCGTTGGTGGACCAGGCCACCACCACCCAGGTGCGTGACCAGGTGAGCGCCGGCGTGAAGGCGTTGTTCTCCTACGACTACGCCAACCTCGACCGGACCTCGCGGGCGGCCGCCGAACTGCTCACCGGTCCGGCTGTCGGCCAGTACCACGCGCAGTTCGCCACCGCGAGCAAACGCGCGACCGACGGCAAGCTGATCCGCACCACCACCGTCCGCTCCGCAGGCGTCCGCACGCTCCACGGCGACGACGCGACGCTGCTGCTTTTCCTGGACCAGCAGACGATCCTGCCCGGCGGGGGAGCGCCGCAGTCTTCGGTCGCGCAGCTGGCCGTGACCGCGCGCCGCGTTGACGGGTCGTGGAAGATCACGGGCCTCGATCCGCTGTAAGCCCCTTCCTTCGCGGGCGAATTCGGTGCGTTCGCCGGGAATGTTCCGGCCGGGTGACCGCGCACCGCACCAGTCACACGAAAGCCGAGCCGTCTCCGTTCACCGCAGTGACCCGATTCACCTCTGGCATGTCCACAGTGGACGACTTGATGTGATGTGTGCCGCTGCAAGGGGTTCCGGTCGAACCTGGCACCACGGCGCTACGTGGTTCCGGGTGGGGGAGTCGCGAAGGAGAAGGGTGGAAACCGTGAAAAACCTCAGGATTCTAGCGATCGCGGGTACCGCGGCCGCGGCGATGGCCGGATTGGCCGCGTGCGGGAGCGGCAGCATGGCCACCTCGGCGCCCCCGCCGGCCGGTGCTCAAGCGCCCGCCTCCTCGGCGGCCGCGCCCGCGACGGTGGGCGAGGCGAACACCTCACTCGGGACGGTTCTCACGAACGCCAAGGGGTTCACGCTCTACACGTTCGACGAAGACAAGCCCGGCATGTCGGCGTGCACCGACAGCGGGTGCAAGTCGCTCTGGCCGCCGATCACCGGCCCGGCGCAGCCCGCGAACGGCGTGAGCCTGCCCGGGCAGCTCGCCACGTTCACCCGCTCCGACGGTATCCAGCAGGCGACCTTCAACGGGAAGCCCGTCTACACCTACGCCCAGGACAGCGCCCCCGGGCAGACGAAGGGTGACGGCGTGCTGGGCACTTGGCACGCACTGGTGGTCACCCCGGGCGGGGTCGCGCCGGCGACCACGACAAACGGCACGGGCACGGCCGGCGGAGTATCCGGCTACTGATCGCTCATCGGGGGGCCCTGGCTCGGCCCGGCGTGCGTCGCGCCGAGCCAGGCGGGTACCCGTTCGCGGCCTAGGCGAGCGGCCCGCCCACGCCGAACGCCAGGTGTGCGAAGCGTTCGCCGACGCGCTGGTGGGTCTCGGCATCCGGGTGCAGGGCGTCGGGCAGGGGCAGCTCCGCGAAGTCCTGCTCGCCGTAGAGGGCCAGGCCGTCGAGCAGGTGCAGGTTCGGGTCGTCGCCGCGCTGCGCGACGACCCGAGCGAGCTCTTCCCGGATGACCTTCAACGTCAGCTTGCCCGGGCCGGGTTCGCCGGTCGCGCGGAAGCGGACCACGCCGTCGTCCTCGAAGACCGGGGCGCCGGGGCCGGGGGTGTCCTCGTGGATCGGGCACAGCAGCGGCGAGACCACCAGCAGCGGCGTGGTCGGGTGGCCGGCGCGGATCGTGTCGAGGAACCCGTGCACGGCGGGGCCGAACGCGCGCAGCCGCATGAGGTCGGCGTTGACGATGTTGATGCCGAGCTTCACACTCACGACGTCGGCCGGGGTGTCGCGCATGACCTGCGCGGTGAACGGATCCAGCAGCGCGCTGCCGCCGAAGCCCAGGTTGGTCAGCTCCACGCCCGCGTGCCTCGCGGCCACCGCCGGCCACGTCGTGGTGGGGCTCGCCGCGCCCGAGCCCTGGCTGATGGAGCTGCCGTGGTGCAGCCACATCCGCCGGCCGTCGGGGTTCGCCGCGCTGGCCGGCGCGTCGGCCCGCAGCTCGACGAGCGTGGTGAGCTCGTTGTGCGGCAACCAGATCTCGACGTCCTTGACCCGCGCGGGCAGCCCGGCGAACCGCACCGCGCCCGGCTCGCCGCGGCGCACCTCGGTGCCGCCGGTCGTCATGTCGACGAGGAACTCGTCCCCGCCGCCGACCGTTCCCGCGCCGACGGGAGCGCCGTCGACGAACAGCTCGTACACCCCGTCGGGCCGCGCCGCCGCGCCGACGTAGGACACCTTGGTGCGCACCGCGTCCAGCTCCACCACGGTCGCCGCGGTCCGGAACACCAGCCGCACCCCGGAGGGCTGCGCCTCCACCATGGCCAGCTGCGCGTCCCCCCGTGCCCTCGCCCACGCGGGCAACCGGTGCGGCACCAGGCCGCGCTCGGTGCGCTCGAGCTCCAGGGCGCCGCGGACGACATCGGGCAAGTCGATCATGTGCACGAGCCCAGTCTGGCCGCCGCGGCCGCGGTGCGCACGGTGTTTTCGAGGGCAGCGCAGTCAGTGCTGGATCAGCCCCAGCTCCCCGAACAGCCCCTTCGCCCAGTCCAGCGCCGTCGGCAGGTCGTCCCACTGGCGGTCCTGCTCGGTGAGGTACGGGAACACATACGGATCCGTCACCTCGGCCGGCAGGTCGTCCGGCCGGCAGTCGCAGGCGATGCCGAAGTTGTGGTCGTTGACGGTCTGCGCGACCGCCGCCGGTTGCGCGTCCCAGACGCCGAACCAGAGGCGGCGCAGCATCGCGGGGTGGGCGACGCCGAAGATCAGGCGGCCGACGTCGAGCGGTTCTCCGGCCGAGATCACCCGGGCGACCGCGTGCGTGCGCAGCTTCTTGCGGGCAATGGTGAACGTTCCGGTGAAGCCGGACCAGATCTCGACACTGTGGCCCGCGTCGATGATCGCCGCGCACAGGGTCACGAGCGCCAGGCCTCGGTTGATGATCACGTCGTGGGCGATGCGGTTGGAGTAGGCGGCCGGGATGAGGAAGGTGACGACCTTGCCGCGGCGGGAAACCTGGCGGGGCAAGGCGTCGACCATGCACTCGGGCACCCCGGAGAGGTACGCGCCGATGTCGACCTCGCTGCCGGTGACGTCCCACGACGGCTCCAGCTCGGTCACCTGGTGGCCGAGGCCCGCGCCGGCGCGCAGCTCGTCGACGGTGATGCCGGCTTCCTCCAGGGCGACCGGCCAGCCGTCGACGGCCAGCCGCAGCGCCTCCTCCCACGTCGCGCCCGGCCAGTCGGTGCCGGTCTCCCGGCTGCCCGGCGCGTCGATCGTGGGTGAGGCCGTGGCGGCTTCGACGAACTCGTGCCACGACAGCATCGGCGGCAAGCACTCGGGCAGCACGGCGTCAGTCCAGCCCGAGCGCCGCGCGGTGCGCGTCGGACAGTCCGCGGATCACGCGCCACTGCATGACCTGCTCCATGGTCGCGCCGGCTTCCAGCAGCTTCGCGCCGTCGATGCTGGCGCGTGGCGAGAGGATCACGGGGAGCTTCTTGGCCAGCGCCGTCGCGCGCAGCTCGTGGATCGACGCCACCAGCTCCTCCACCTCGTCCGGGTGCGAAGGTGCGTGCCGCAGCGCGACGCGTTCCTCCAGGCCCTCGTCGATGGGCACGTCGAGGACCACGAACCGGTCCAGCGTGGCCGAGTCGAGCGTCTGGCGGCCGACGTACTGGCGGTCGCCGCCGGTGCCGTAGGTGTTGCCGGTGGCCACGAGCCGGAAGTCGGCGTGCGCGGTGACCATGCGGTCGGCGAAGGCGCACACGCCCAGCGCGAGCGCCTGGTTGAGCTCGGCCAGCAGGCCGGGGTGGCCGTTGTCGAGCTCGTCGAGCAGCATCACGCCGCCGTGCTCGAACGCGCGGCGGAACGGCGTGTCGTGGTAGTGGCCGTTGGCGTCGTAGTAGCCGAACACCTTGCTCATCGGGGTGGTGGGGCCCAGCGAAAGCGCCTGGAACTGCAGGCCCAGCGCCTGCGCCGCGTGCTTGGCCAGCATGGACTTGCCGGTGCCCGCGGGACCGACGAGCAGCACGTGGCAGCGCGCGTGCAGCGCGACCAGCACCTCCGGCAGCACGGAGTGGGTGTCCTCGGCCAGCTCGATCGGCTTGCCCTGCGGCAGCACTACCGACACGACGGTCGGCGAATACCGGGCGAGCTCCTTCTCAGCCGCCGCTTGCACGGCCGAGCGGACGCGCGCCAGGGCCACGGCCGACACGCGCTCGACGAGGTCGGGTTTGGCCTGCCGCGCCACTTCGGCCACGGCCTTCTCGATCGTGCCGGACAGCGCGGCCGTCGCTTCGTGCAGCAGGTGCTCGCGGGCCTCGCCGAGATCGGGCGTGGCCTTCGCGATGGCCTCGCGGGCGAGGTCCGGCAGCACCGTGCGCCGAAGCTGGTCGGCGAGCGTGGTCCGCAGCTCGGCGGTGGCCTGTGCCACGGCTTCGCCCACGGTCTTGGCGGTCTGCTCGCGCAGGGCTTCGGCTACCTCCGGCGTGGCCGTGGACACCAGCTTCGCGCGCATGGACTCGACGTCGGGCGTTGCCGCCTGCACCGCGCGCTCGGCCAGCTCCGGCAGCAGCTGCGCCGACGTGGTCTCCACCGCTTCGGCCGCCGACGCGCGCAGCGTGTCCCGCAGCGCGAGCTCCACCGACGCCTGGGCCTCGGCCAGGTCTGGCGTCGCGTCGGCGACCGCGGCCCGCGCGAGCGGGGGCAGCAGGCCCTCGGCGTGGCGGCGGATCGTCTCGGGCAGGCGCGCGTGCACCTCGCGGTCGATGCCCCAGTACATCGCGGCCTGGGTGAACATCGACCGCGCCACGGCCTCGGAGATCTGGGCGATCTCGGCTTTCTGGCTGTCCCGCACTGCCTCTCCCCGCTTTCCGCGTTGCTCTGCGAAGACGGTAAGAGCGCACGAGCGGGAGGGGTCCCGGATGGCCGCTTCCGGCCGTTCAGCCGTCCCAGACCGTGGCGCCCTGACGCACCACGGTGACCGGCGCCGGCTCGGCAACCGGCCACAGGTCCACGACGTAGCGGAAGTGCTCGCCGTACTCGTGCTCGTTCCACGTCACGGCCGGCGGGCCACTCTCCACATAGGACACCCGCACGCGGTAATGGCCGGGCGCGAGCTCCAGCACGCGCTCCTGGCCCGGGTAGTCGGCCGGACCGGCGAGCGTCACGTTCCCGCCCGCCACGGCCAGGTCGGCCTCGACCACGTGCTCGGCGTCGGCGAGCACGGCCGGCGGGCCGGGGTGCACGGCGACGTCCACCTCGACCAGGTCGGAGCGCGCGGTGGCGATCGCGAGCGACGACGGCTCCACCGCGATCCGGTGCGAGTTCACCGCCTCGTCGGACCACCCACCGTCGCCGGGGACCCAGGCGGTGTTGTCCCGCAACGAGAACTGACGCTGATCGGCATGGACCACGAGACGCACGAGACCCCACGGTAGACCCTGGACAGGGGGTCACCCGAAATGGTATCGACGCGCGGTTTAGCGTTGAGCCCATGACCACTGCTCCCGTCGACGTCGACACCGCCCGTCGCGACTACGCGGCGCTCGTCGAGCGCGGCCTCTCCCTGGACATCACCCGCGGCAAGCCGTCCCCCCGGCAGCTCGACCTCTCCGCGGGCCTGCTCACGCTGCCCAACGGCGAGTACAAGGCCGAAGACGGCACCGACACGCGCAACTACGGCGGCCTCAAGGGCCTGACCGAGCTGCGCCGGATCTTCGCCGGCGCGCTGCAGGTCCCCGTCGACCAGCTGCTCGCGGCCGGCAACTCGAGCCTCGAGCTCATGCACGACACCGTGGTGCAGGCGCTGCTGAGCACGCTGCCGGGCGGCGAGCGCCGCTGGGCCGACGAGCCGCGCATCGCGATGCTGTGCCCGGTGCCCGGCTACGACCGCCACTTCGCGCTCGCCGAGCGCTTCGGCATCGAGCTGATCCAGGTCCCGATGACCGACGACGGCCCGGACATGGACGTGGTCGAGCGCCTCGTGGCCGAGGACGTCGGCATCAAGGGCATCTGGTGCGTGCCCAAGTACTCGAACCCGACCGGCGTCACCTTCTCCGACGAGGTTGCCCGCCGCCTGGCCGCGATGCCCACGGCCGCGCCGGACTTCCGTATCTTCTGGGACAACGCCTACGCCGTGCACCACCTCACGGACACCGAGGTCGAGGTCGCCGACGTCCTGGCGCTGTGCGCCGAGGCCGGCAACGCCGACCGCGCGTTCGTGTTCGGCTCCACCTCGAAGATCACGCTCGCCGGCGCCGGCGTCGGATTCTTCGGCTCGTCGCCCGCCAACATCGCGTGGTGGTCGGGTGTGCTCGCCAAGCGCACGATCGGCCCGGACAAGGTCAACCAGCTGCGCCACGCGATGTTCCTCAAGGACGCCGACGGCGTGCGCGCCCACATGCGCAAGCACGCGGAGATCATCGCGCCGAAGTTCGCGGCCGTCGACCGCATCCTCACCGAGGAGCTCGGCGACTCGGGGTTGGGCACCTGGACCAAGCCGACCGGCGGGTACTTCATCTCGCTGACCGTGCCCGAGGGCACCGCCAAGGAGATCGTGCGCCTGGCCAAGGAGGCCGGCGTCGCGCTGACCCCGGCCGGGGCCACGCACCCGTACGGCGACGACCCGAAGGACGCGACGATCCGCATCGCCCCGACCTTCCCGGTGCTCGAAGAGGTCGAAGAGGCCGTGCGCGCGCTCGTCGTGTGCTTGCGCCTCGCTGTCGCCCAGACCGCCTGAGCCACCCGTGCCACCGCCGCCCGGTACGGTCGGCGGTGGCACGGACTCGGCTCCAGGGGGATTTCGATGCGCGTTCTCATCGCCGGCGGTGGCGTCGCGGGCACGGTCACGGCGATGGCGCTGCAGCGCGCCGGCCACGAGCCCGTAGTCTTCGAGGCTTACCCCTCCGGCGGAGCCGACGCCGGTGCGTTCCTCACGGTGATGCACAACGGCATGGACGCGCTGAAGGCGATCGACGCCGATGGCCCCGTGAACGAAGCGTCGTTCGCCGCGCTCGGCGTCGAACTCGTTGGGCCGGACGGCACGACGATGGGCACGCGCGAGTTCGACACCGGTGAGCTCGCCGGGCCGCGCACGCTCACTCGCGCCGCGTTCTACCGCGCGCTCCAGGAAGAAGCCGGCCGCCGCGGGATCACCGTGGAGCACGGCCGCCGCCTGGTCTCCGCCGAACCAGTCTCCGCCGAAACCGGTGCGTCCGGCGTGGTCGCCACGTTCGCCGACGGGTCCACCGCGACCGGCGACGTGCTCGTGGGCGCCGACGGCGTGCGCTCCGAGGTCCGCACCTTCATCGACCCGGACGCCGACCGCCCCCGCTTCACGGGCCTCACCGTGGTTTACGGCTACACCCGCGCCGAGGGCCTGCCTGTCGCACCCGGCATATACCGCATGATCCGTGGCAGCCGCGCGGCCTTCGGCTTCACCACCGCGCACGACGGCGCCACCTTCTGGTTCGCCCGCATACCCGACACCGAACGCCCGCGCGACGAGATTGCCGCCGTCACGCCGGCCGGCTGGCGCGAGTTCGCCCACGCGGCCTTCGACGGCGACCCGCTGCCGTGCGCCGACATCGTGGCCGCGACCGGCGACGACGTCTTCGGCGGCCACTCCTACGACGTGCCCACCACCCGGGTCTGGTCCACCGACACGATGGTGCTCGTCGGGGACGCGGCCCACGCGGCTTCGCCGGCCGCCGGGCAGGGTGCGTCGATGGCGCTGGAGGACAGCGTGGTGCTCGCGCTGTGCCTGCGCGACCTGCCGGACGCGCCTTCCGCGTTCGCCGCCTACGAGAAGCTGCGGCGCACCCGCGTGGAGAAACTCGTGGCGGCCAGCGCGGGCCAGGACGTCGGCGAGGAGCGCGGCTGGCTGTACGACCACCACATCGACTGGAACGAGCGAATCACAGTCTGATTCGCCGGTGGACGGCGCCGCGGATGGCTACGATCCGGCGCATGACCCAACCCGCACCCCCCATGCAGTTCCCGATCATGCTGTCCACGATGAACGATCTGCCCGGTTATCGCGTGGTTCGCGTGTTCGGCGAGGTTTTCGGCCTGACCGTGCGCAGCCGCAACATGTTCTCCAACCTCGGCGCCGGCTTCAAGGCCATGGCGGGCGGTGAACTCAAGGGCCTGTCGAAGCTGCTGTCCGACTCGCGCTACGAGGCGCTGGGCCGACTCTCGCAGGAAGCCATGGCGCACGGGGCCAACGCCGTGCTCGCGCTGCGCTTCGACTGCAACGAGATCGCCCAGACCGCCAGCGAGATCGCCGCCTACGGCACGGCCGTGTACGTGGTGCCCGACGGTGCGCCGCAGCAGCCCGGCCAGCAGCAGGCTCAGCACGCTCCGCAGCAGCCGCAGGGTCAGCCCCAGTACCAGCAGCAGCAACAGCAGCAGGGCTTCCCGCAGAACTGACCCGACCGACGATTTCCGCCGTGGCGCACGGGGGACCCGAACGCCACGGCGGTTCCCGTCCGTTTCATCTCTTGTAGAGCGCCTCGATGTCGGACGCGTAGTTCTTGCTCACCACGTTGCGCTTGAGCTTCAGCGAGGGCGTGATCTCGCCGCTCGCCTCGGTGAAGTCCTTGGCCAGCACGGTGAACTTCTTGATCGCCTCGGCGTGCGACACCTGCCTGTTGGCCTCGTCGACCGCCGTCTGGATCTCCTTGAGCAGGTCCGCGTCGGCCGCCAGGTCGGAGACGGTGGCCTGCGCGGGCTTGCCGTGCTGGGTCTTCCAGGACGGGAAGAACTCCTCGTCGATGGTGACCAGCGCGGCGATGAACGGCCGCTGGTCGCCGACCACCATGGCCTGGCTGATCAGCGGCGAGGCCTTCATCGTGTCCTCGAGGCCCGACGGCGCGACGTTCTTGCCGCCGGCCGTCACGATGATCTCCTTCTTGCGGCCGGTGATCTTGAGGAAGCCCTCGCCGTCCAGCTCGCCCAGGTCGCCGGTGTGGAACCAGCCGTCGGTGAGTGCTTCGGCGGTCGCCTGCGGGTTGTTGTAGTACGCGCCGAACACGACGCTGCCCTTGAGCAGGATCTCGCCGTCGTCGGCGATGCGCACCGAGGTGCCCGCCACGGGCTTGCCGACGGTGCCCACGCGGAACGCCGTCTTGGCGCTGACGGCTGCCGCGGCCGAGGTCTCGGTGAGGCCGTAGCCCTCGAACACCGGCACGCCGATGCCGCGGAAGAAGTGGGCCAGGCGCACGCCCAGCGGAGCGCCGCCGGACACCGCGGCGACACAGCGGCCGCCCAGCGCCGCGCGCAGCTTGCTGTACACGAGCTTGTCGAACACGAGGTGCTTGGCGCGCAGCCCGAACGAGACGCTGCCCTTGTCCGTCGCCTCGCTGTACTCGACCGCGGTGGCCTCGGCGGCGTCGAAGATCTTGCCCTTGCCCTCGCTGTGGGCCTTCTGCTTGGCCGAGTTGTAGACCTTCTCGAACACGCGCGGCACGGCGACCACGAACGTCGGCCGGAACGTGCCGAGGTCCGCGACGAGGTTCTTCACGTCCGGCGTGTGGCCCAGCGTCACGCGGGCCGACAGCGCGGTCACGGCGATCGCACGGGCCAGGATGTGAGCCAGCGGCAGGAAGCACAGCAGCGAGTTGCCCTGCTCCATGAGTTCGGGGAACGCCTCGATGTCGGCGCGGATCTCGGCCAGCAGGTTGCGGTGCGTCAGCTCGACGCCCTTCGGCCGGCCCGTGGTGCCCGAGGTGTAGACGATCGTCGCCAGCTCGCCCGCGCTGACCTCGCGGCGGCGCGCGTGCAGGTTCTCGTCGGTGACCTCGGCGCCGAGCGCGGTGAGTTCGTCGACCGCGGGGGAGGCGCCTTCGATCTGCCAGGTGTGGCGCAGCGTGGTGAGCCGGTCGCGGATCGCGTCAACGGACTCGTGGTGGGTGCCGGCCTCCACCAGCACGGCCTTGGCGGCCGAGTCGGACAGGATCCAATGCACCTGCTCGGGTGACGACGTCTCGTAGATCGGCACGGTGACGGCGCCCGCGGCCCAGATCGCGAAGTCGATCAGCGTCCACTCGTAGCGGGTCTTCGACATCAGCGCGACCCGGTCGCCGTGGCCGATGCCGGCGGCGATCAGGCCCTTGGCGACGGCCGCGACCTGGTCGGCGAAGTCCTTGGCCGTCACGTCCAGCCAGGTGCCCTCCACCTGCCGGCGGAAGCTCACGACGTCGGAGAACCGCTCGGCGTTCGCCCAGACGACGTCGGCCAGGTTCTCGTCGTCGGTCACCGGCTTCCCGGCGGGGGCGCTGTATTCGCGCACGTGGACCTCCGTGTTCGACGCGTGCGGGGTTACCCGCCGGTCAACTTAGCTTGCCGTAGACCTTAAGACCACGCCGCGCCGACCCGCCGCACGAGGTCGTGACATTCTGCGCCTGTGAACCCCGGACCACCCGCTCTCGATCTCGTGGACGAGACCTTCATCGTGGTGCCGCCGAGCACGATCGCCGCGGCGTTCGCCGACCCGGGCGCCTGGCGGCGGTACTGGCCGGACCTTTCCCTTCAGGTGTACACCGACCGTGGTGACAAGGGTTTGCGCTGGACCGTGACGGGTGCGCTCGTCGGTACGATGGAGGTCTGGCTGGAACCCGTGCTCGACGGCACCGTGCTGCACTACTTCCTGCGCGCGACGCCCGCCGGCCCCGGCGGTGCGCCGCGGACCCTGACTCCGCGTGAGCTGCGCCGGGAGTTCGACCGGCGGGCCCGCGCGGCGAAGCACCTCGCACTGGAGCTCAAGCGCGTCCTCGAGGACGGGCGCGAGCCCGGGATCCCGCCGCGGGCCGAAGACCTTGAGACCACCGACCTCGAGGCCACTGACTAGGAGGGTCTTGTGCGGGTTCACGTCGTTTCGGACGTGCACGGCAATGCCGACGCGCTGAAGCGGGCGGGTGACGGGGCCGACGCGCTGGTCGTGCTCGGCGACCTGCTGGACTTCGTCGACTACCGCGAGCACGACAAGGGAATCATGGGCGCCCTGTTCGGCGCGGAGAAGGTGGCGCAGTTCGCGCGCCTGCGTCGCGAGGGCACCCGCGACGAGACCGTGGCCTACTCGCGCACGCTGTGGGCCACGCTCGACGACCCGGCCGCGGCCGTGGACGAGGCGATGCGAGAGCAGTACGCCACGCTCTTCGCCTCGATGACCGCGCCGACCTACGCCACGCCCGGCAACGTCGACTCGCCCGACCTGTGGCCGGAGTTCGTCGGCGACGGTGTGCAGGTGCTCGACGGCGAGGTCACCACGATCGGCGGCCTGCGGTTCGGGTTCGTCGGGGGAGCGGTGCTGCCCGAAGGCGTGGTGCCGCGGCCGCGCAAGGGCGCCGCATGGCGGCCCTACCTGCGGGCCCGTGAGGAGTTCGACGAGGGCGTTGCCAAGCTGTCGGGCGTCGACGTGCTCTGCACGCACATCCCCCCGGCGGTGGCCGAGCTGACCTACGACGTGGTCGCGCGGCGCGCCGAGCTGGGCTCGCGGTCGCTGCTGGAGCTCATCCGCGAGCAGCGGCCGCGCTGGTCGGTGTTCGGCCATGTGCACCAGCCGCTGGCCTCGCGGCGGCGGCTCGGTTACACCGAGTGCCGTAACGTGGGTCACTTCAAGGAGACCGGGCAGCCGTACGTGCTGCGCTGGTGACGCGGCTCTCCGGCTACGCTTCGTCCCATGGCCGAGCAGTCCACGCAGTCCATCGAGGTCGACGCCGAGCCCCAACGGGTGATGACGGTGATCGCCGACTTCCCCGCGTACCCGGAGTGGGCCAAGGCCGTCCAGGAGGTCGAGGTGCTGGGCACCGACGACGCCGGGCGGGCCAAACAGGTGAAGCTGACCCTGGACGCCGGGCCGATCAAGGACGTCTACACGCTCGAGTACGACTGGGACGTGACCGGGCTCGGCGTGAGCTGGCACCTGGTCAAGGGCCAGATGCAGAAGGCGCAGAACGGCCGCTACGCACTCGAAGCGCTGCGTGACGGGCGCACGAAGGTCACCTACACGCTCTCGGTGGAGCTGGCGCTGCCGATGATCGGCCTGCTCCGGCGCAAGGCCGAGAAGATGGTGATGGACACGGCGCTCAAGGAGCTGAAGCGACGGGCCGAAGGCTAGGCGACATGCGGATCCTGCTGTTCACCGGCAAGGGGGGTGTCGGGAAGACCACGCTCGCCGCGGCCACCGCCACCGCCCTGGCCGGGCGCGGCAGGAAGACCCTCGTGGTCTCCACCGACCCGGCGCACTCCCTCGGCGACGCGTTCGGCGCGGCGCTGGGCGCGGAACCGTCCGAAGTGGACGTGCGCCGAGACGGCTCCCCGGCGGGCCTGTGGGCCGCGCAGGTCGACTCCCGTGCGCTTGCCGACCGGACCTGGCACGAGCTGCGCGACCAGCTGCGGACGCTGTTGGCCGGCGCCGGGCTCGAGACGCTCGACGCCGAGGAGCTGACCGTGCTCCCGGGTGTCGACGAGCTGCTCGCCCTCGGCGAGGTGCAGCGCCTGGCCGGGCACGGGCCGTGGGACACGGTGGTGGTCGACTGCGGTCCGACCGCCGAGACGCTGCGCCTGCTGGCCTTGCCCGAGGCCGTCGCGGGGTACCTGAACAAGACGCACGGCCGGCGTGGTCGCGTCGCCGCCGTGCGGCGCCTCGGCGCGCACCTGGACTCGCTGCGCGAGCTGCTCACCGACCCAACCACCACCGTGCGGCTGGTCCTCACGCCGGAGCGCGTGGTGGTCGCCGAGACTCGCCGCACGCTCACGTCGCTGGCCCTGCGCGGAATCGCCGTAGACGGGCTGATCGCCAACCGCCTGATGCCCGCGCCCGGGTTCTGGCGCGGTTCGGCGGCCACCTGGCTGCGCACACGGCGCGCCCAGCAGGACGCCGTGCTGGCCGAGCTCGCGGCCGCCGGGTTCGGGCCGGCCGACCTCGCGCGCGTCGAGCACCGGGCGAGTGAACCGGTGGGCGCCGAGGCGCTCGCCGAGCTGGCGCGTGAGCTCTACGGCACGCGGGATCCCTTGTCCGGCACCGGAAAGCCCGTGACGCCGCTGCTGCAGGTGACGCCGGAGGCCGACGGCTTCCGGCTGCGTGTCGCGATCCCGCTGCAGCAGGAGGCCGACGTGGACCTCGCCCGCGTCGACGACGACCTGGCGATCACCGTGGACGGCTTCCGCAGGCTGATCGCCCTGCCGGAGACGCTGCGGCCGTGCCGAATCACCGGCGCGGAATCCGATGCGGGCGGCCTGGTCATCAGCCTGGCCGGGGACCGGGGTCGCGCGTGAGCGAACAGGACGAGCCCGGGTACGCGGCCGAAGGCCTGCGGCTGGCCGAGGAGATCCGCCTGCTGGTGGAGCTGGTGGTCGAGCGGGCCGCGCCGTGGCTGGAAGGGCTGATGGCCGCCGGGCACGGCCGCGATGAGGTCCACGAGCCGTCCCACGACACCGAGCCGGGTGCCGCGGGGACTGCGGGGTTTTCGGGGTGTGACTGGTGCCCGTTGTGTGCGATCGTCGCCGTCGTGCGAGGTGAACGGCCGGAGTTCGCCGCCCGGCTGCTGGAGCAGGCGGCGCAGCTGGTGGCGTTGCTGCGGGCGGTGCTCGCGGACCGCTGGGAGCCCGACGAGGGTGTGCACATGCCGGGCTTCACGCCCGCGCCCAGACCTGCGCCCAGCCCCAGGGACGCCACCGTGCCCGCGGACGACCCGGGAGCCGCCGCCCGGGTGCAGCACATCGCCGTCCGCAAGCGGGAAGACTGGCGGCCGGAGCAGGAGAACTGAGTGCTGACGATAGGGGTGGACGTCGGCGGCACGAGCGTGCGCGCCGGTGTGGTGGACGAGCGGGGATCGCTCCTGGACACCGCACGCGTCGGGACACCGAGTGAGGAAAACGCGCTTGAGGATGCCATCGCCGGCGTCGTCGAGGACCTGCGCAACCGCCACGACGTCGCGGCCGTGGGCCTGGCCGTGGCCGGGTTCGTGGCGCGCGACCGCCGGTCGGTGATGTTCGCGCCGCACCTCGCCTGGCGCGACGCGCCGGTGGCCGATCGCATCGAGAAGCGCGTGGGCCTGCCGGTGACGCTGGAGCACGACGTGAACTCGGCCGTGGTCGGCGAGCATCGCTTCGGCGCGGCCCGCGGCGCACAGGTGGCGGCGCTGGTCGCGCTCGGCACCGGCATCGGCGCCGGGCTGCTGCTCGACGGCGAGATCTACCGCGGCGCCTACGGCGTCGCCCCCGAACTGGGCCACCTGACCGTGGTACCGGGCGGGCGCGCGTGCCCGTGCGGCAAGTACGGCTGCTGGGAGCGCTACTGCAGCGGCACGGCGCTGGCCGCCACCGCCGTCGAGCTGCTCGCTCGCTACCCGGGCCGCTCCACGGTCCTTTCGCGCGAGGTCGCGGGCGACCCGGGTTCGGTCACGGGCCGCCGCGTCGCCGGCGCCGCCCGCGACGGCGACCCCATCGCGCTGCGGGCGATGGCCGAGCTGGCCAAGTGGCTGGGCGAGGGCCTGGCGCTGGTCGCGGACGTGTTCGACCCCGAGATCATCGTGATCGGCGGCGGCGTTTCCGAGTCGGCGCCCCTGTTCCTCGACGAGGCGCGTGAGCACTACGCGGGCGCCATCACCGGCGCGCGGTACCGGCCGCTGGCCCGCATCCGCACCGCCCACCTCGGCGACGACACCGCCATCGTCGGCGCCGCGGCGCTGGCTCTCGACGCGGCCAAGGCACCGGTCGCCGAAGTCGCAGGCTAGACGCAAACGTGCCCCAGCACCGTCGGGATGCTGGGGCACGTTCACCGCATTGTCAGAACCGCTTTGTCAGAGGCGTTCCAGGAACGCCCGCCAGGCCTCCCCGCCGATCAGCAGGGAGCCGCCGTCGCGATCCTTGGAGTCGCGCACACCGGCCTGCTCGGAGAGCGTGCTCACCTCAACGCACTCTCCCTGTTGGCCGCTGTAGGACGACGTCCGCCAGACGAGCGTGCGCACCTCGACACACTGACCTTGCTGGCCGCTGTACGACGACGTCCGCCAAGTACCTTCGTTCATCCAGTCCGCTCCAACTCATCCGCGATCTTCGCGATGGCTCGCACAGAAGCGACAGCGCCCATCGCGTCACGGCGGATTCTCTCCGCCGCTTCGACGTAGTCTTTCACGTCTCGGGCATTGGTCAGGGTCGTCGAAGAGCGGTATTGCTCGACGTGGACCAAGGTTGCCGAGCTTGACCGGATGAGCACGAACCCGCCTTCTCTAGCGGGGTGGTAGCCCAGCCGGAATGGCAGTAGCTGAATGGAAATGTGCGGCATCTCGGCCACTTCGCAGAGGTCGCGCAGCTGCCTCACCGCCACATCGGGCGGACAGGCGGGATACCGGATCGCCTGCTCACCGAGCACCGTTTCGAACCGGAACCTCCCATCGAGGTACCGCTGCCTCCGGGCTGTCCGCAGTTCGAGCTTGCTGTCGATTTCGGACTCCGGCATCTTGCCGTCGACCATCATCACTCGGGTGTAGTCCGGGATCTGCAATGGTCCGGGAATCAAAGACGGTTGGTAAGCGAAGATGTCGTTCGCGACCGACTCGTACTCGGTGACCACGGCGAGGTCCCGGGCGATGCCGGGGATCAGCCAGTTCGGGTCCGCTCCGTCGCGGAAGAGGCGAAGCGCCTCGATGGTCTCTTCGCTCGTCGCACCGGTGACCGTCAAGGTGTGTTCGAGTTCGGCTTGCGCTTCGAAACCGAGTTCGCCGCGCTCTCGTCGCGAAATGTGCGAATGCGACCGGTTCACCAGAGCTGCCACCTGGGGCTGCGTTAGTCCGGCGCGCTTGCGAATCCTGCGCAACAACGCGCCGAGTTCCACTTGCCTGGGGGTCGCTCTTGTGCTGGGCATGCACAAATCGTAACAGCAGGTCTGCACCACAATCGGGTGTACTTCAGATGCCAAACTTTTGCGGTGTGCATGCACATAGAAAACTGGTTCAGGAGCAAAGAAGCGCGTAAATCACCGGGGAGGGCTTCATGTACGTGTGGCAACAGGCGGCAGGTCAGCGTCACGCGAGAGCGGCCGTGCACCACGGATCACTCGACGCCGGCGCGACGTTCGCCGCCTTGTGCGGCGCGGAGAAGACCGTCGGGGAGAACGACATCCACAGCCCCGGCAAACCCTGGCTCGACCCGACCTGCCCGAGCTGCGACACGGCGTTCCGCCGCGCGCTGGGCGTTCCGGCTCCGCGTCCGGACGCCGCGCCGCGCGCAGCCGGACTCTCGAAAGCTCGGAGCTGACCCATGACCGCACGACTCCGCGTCGCCGGCGAAGACCCGCAGAACAGCCCGGGTGCCGCCGCACCTGCCGCCCCGCGCCGCTCTCCGGCCGCACCTTCCGGAGACGCCTCGACCCCTGTCGCCACGTCGGGTGGCGGCAGGGCCACCGCGTCCCGGGGCACTCGTGAACCCCGGCCGAGTGCCCCGGGACTCACCACCGGTGACCAGCGCATGCTGCAGGAACTCCTGGACACGGCCGACGCCGTGACCTACGGCCTGTCGATCCGCCTCGCCGGAGTCGTCTGGCGGCTCAGGGAGAACCGGCCGCCGACGCGGCTCGAACTGGAAGTCCTCCGCAAGCGCGCGGGCCGACTGAAGGACAACCTCGACGCCTGCACGGCGTTCGTCGCGGAGCGGCTCGGCGAACGCGGCTGACGATCACAGTCGTCCACCAGGAGGCTGCGTCCGGCGGGCTTCCTGTGGAAGGCTGGCGGGGTGACGCCGATGACCGCCAACCGGTTCGTGCGGTGTTCGTGCGGGCGGCTGCACTGGGGTGCGCACGGCGCGGCCGGGCTGCTCCTGTCCGATCCCGCACGCGGGGTGCTGCTGCAGCGGCGCGCCTGGTGGGTGCACAACGGCAGCACCTGGGCCCTGCCCGGCGGCGCACTGGAGACGGGCGAGACCGTGCGCGAGGCGGCGGCCCGCGAAGCGTGGGAAGAGGCCGACGTGCCGAAGACCGCGTTCCGCGCGCTGTCGGCGTCGGTGCTCGACCACGGGACCTGGCACTACACCACTGTGCTCGCCACCGCCGACGGCGCGCTCGACGCGCGCGTGGCCAACCAGGAGAGCTCCGAGCTGCGCTGGGTCGCGCCCGGCGACGTGGCCGAGCTGCCGTTGCACCGTGACTTCGCCGAGTCGTGGCCGGGGCTGCGGGAGCAGCTCGGCCGCGAGCTCGTGCTGATCGTCGACGGCGCCAACGTCGTCGGCTCGCGGCCCGACGGCTGGTGGCGCGACCGTCGCGGCGCCGCCGAGCGCCTGCGGGATCGGCTGGCGCTGCTGGCCGAGCGCGGGATCGCCGACGCCGTCGCGGGGCTCGCCGCCGGGCCGACGTGGGAGTGGTGGCCGCGGGTGGTCCTCGTCGTCGAAGGCCAGGCGCGCGGGGTCGAACCGGTGCCCGGAGTCGAGATCGCGACGGCACCCGCCGACGGCGACTCGCACATCGTCGAGGTCACCGCCCAGGCGCGCCCGGGCGACCACGTCGTGGTGGTCACGGCCGACCGCGAGCTGCGGTCCCGGGTCACCGCGCTGGGCGCGTCGATCATGGGCCCGGGCACGCTGCTGCGCGAGCTGGACGCCGGTTAACGCGCGATCCCGTCGCGCATCTCCGCGACCAGCGACGCGACGACGGCTTTCAGGGAACCGTGGTGCTGCTTGGCCACCGCGCGCTGGCGCCGGTAGCTCGGCCCGTACTTCAGGATCGTCTCGACGTCGCGCAGCTCCGCCACGCAGTCGAGCCGCCGCGCGACGGGTTCGAGCTTCTCCAGCAGGTCGGTGAGGTCGTCGGTGACGAGCCGCTCGCGGCCGGCCGCGTCGAGGATGATGATCGCGTCCGTGCCGTAGCGCGCGGCGCGCCATTTGTTCTCCTGCACGTGCCACGGCGGCAGCGTCGGGAGCCGCTCGCCGTGGTCGAGGCGCGTGCTGAAGTCCTCGACGAGGCATTGCGTCAGCGCGGCGATCGCGCCGACCTCCTCCAGCGTCGGCACGCCGTCGCACACGCGCATCTCGATCGTGCCGAAGTGCGGCGCGGGCCGGATGTCCCAGCGGATCTCGGAGAAGTGGTCGATCACGCCGGTCGTGAACATGTCCGACACGTAGTGCTCCAGCTCCGCCCACTCGCGGAACTGGAACGGCAGCCCGGCCGTGGGCAGCTGCTGGAACATCAGCGCGCGGTTCGACGCGTAGCCCGTGTCCTCCGCGCCCCAATACGGCGAAGACGCCGAAAGCGCCTGCAGGTGCGGCGCGTAGTTGAGCAGCGCGTCGAGCACCGGCAGCACCTTGTCGCGGTGGTCGAGGCCGACGTGCACGTGGACGCCGTAGATCAGCATCTGCCGGCCCCACCACTGGGTTCGGTCGATGAGCTTGGCGTAGCGCGCCTTGTCGGTCACCTTCTGCCGGTACCAGTTGGAGAACGGGTGCGTGCCCGCGGAGAACAGCTCCACGCCCAGCGGGTCGGTGACCTTGTGCACGACGTCGAGCGATTCGGCCAGGTCGGCCTTCACCTCGGCGACGGTGGTGCAGACGCCGCTGATCACCTCGATGGTGTTGAGCAGCAGCTCCTGCTTGATCTTGGGGTGCTCGTCGGCGCCGTCGGGGCGCACCGCGTCGAGGATCCGTTCCGCGACCGAGGCCAGCTCGCCGCTGCGCCGGTCCACCAGGGCCAGCTCCCACTCCGCACCGATCGTCGAACGGCGCGAAGGACTGAAGTCGATCCGCATACCCGCCCGGTCAGACCTGGGCGCCGTTGGTCGGGTCGGCACCCGGCGGCGGGCCCTGGCGCACCCGCAGCAGCAGGAGCGCGATGGCGGTGGCGAGCGCGAGGATCCCCAGCGGCGTCGCCAGCGCGGGCCCGACGCCGATCAGGTTCGGCACGATCAGCAGGAGCAGCCCCACCACGAAGAACAACAGCACCACGAACGCGCCCTTGCGCGGACGCGGCAGCGGCGGCGGCTCCGGCGGCACGAAGTGCTCGTCGTCCTCGGCCGGGTCGTCGCTGAACATCGTGGCGTCCCACGTGGCGCCGCCCGTGCGCCAGGTGTCGCCGGTTTCGGGCGCCTTCTCGGGCTTGTCGGGCTTCGTGTCGGTCTTGGCGGCCGGCGGTGGGGTCGGGTCGCTCGCCTGCTCGCCCGCGGTGTCGTCGGCGAGCTCGAGCGCGTCCTCTTCGAGGAACAAACCCACGCCCTCTGCTCGCAGGTCGGCCACGATCTCGGCGAACGTGGCGTCGACGTCCTCGGGTCCGTCCGTGCCTTTCCCCCGGGTCATCAGGCACCCACCTGTCCCGCCCGCAGCGACCGGGCGAAGTCGACACTGCGGCTGAAGATCAGTTCCGCGTCGTTGTCCTGCGTCGCGACGTGGAAGCTGTTCTCGAGCACCACCTCGGTCACGTCCGTGCTGGCGACGCCGGCCAGCACGATCCGCGAGTTCTCGGGCTCCACCACGTGGTCGACGGCGGAGTGCAGCAGCAGCACCGGCTGCGTGACCTTGCCCAGTTCGGCGCGCACGAGCTTCCACAGGCGCGCCAGGCTCGCGGCGGCCCGCACCGGCGTGCGCGGGTAGGCCAGCTCCGTCACGCCGGGCTTGGCGATGTCGTTGGCGATCGCGGGGATCGACGGGATCACGCGCGCGAGCAGCGGCAGCAGCTTCGCGTCGTCGCTCAGCCGCGTGACCGACGGGTTGACCAGCACGATCCCGGCGATCCGGTCGCCGAACTCCTCGGCGAGGCGCAGCGTGAGGGTGCCGCCCATCGACAACCCGCCGACGAACACGGTGTCGTTCTCGGCCAGCAGGGCGAGCAGTTCCTCGCGGACGGCGCCGTACCAGTCCTCCCACGTGGTCCGGTTCAGGTCCTGCCAGCGCGTGCCGTGTCCGGGCAGCAGCGGGCAGCGAACGCTGAACCCGGCCGCGGCCAGGTGGTCACCCCAGGCCCGCAGCCCGGCCGGCGTCCCGGTGAAGCCGTGGCACAGCAGGAACCCGGCCCCAGAGGAACCGGTGTGGGCGAACGGTTCCGCGCCGGCGAGCACGCCCATGACGAACGCCCTTCCGATCGAAGCGGTCTAGGTCCTCCATGCTCTCACGGTCGAGTGGTCTTGTGGGGCCCCGGCCGGTGCCCGGAACTGCCTGGTACCGCTGTGAGATCGATCGCTGCCACCCAGTAGCGGCTCGTCCCGCATTGTGCGCACACCGCCGGGTTTCGTAGGCTTGACCACTGGGAACGATGGTTGAGCCTCGGGAAGGACTGGCGCGCGGTGCTGTACTGGCTCATGAAGTTCGTCTTCATCGGACCACTGCTCAAGTTGCTGTGGCCGACGAAAGTCGTCGGCGCCGAGAACATCCCGGAGGACGGCGGCGCGATCCTCGCCGGCAACCACCTGGCGGTCGCCGACTCGTTCTTCATGCCGATCCGCGTGAAGCGCAAGGTCACGTTCCCGGCGAAGTCGGAGTACTTCACCGAGCCGGGTCTCAAGGGCCTGCTCAAGAAGTGGTTCTTCACCGGCGTCGGGCAGTTCCCCATCGACCGCTCCAGCGGCAACGCGGCGCAGGCCGCGCTCGACACGGCGACCCGGCTCGTGAAGCAGGGCCACCTGCTCGGCATCTACCCCGAGGGCACGCGCTCGCCCGACGGCCGCCTCTACAAGGGCAAGACCGGCGTCGCCCGCATCGCCCTGGAGTCGAAGGGCGTGGTCGTGCCCGTCGCCATGATCGGCACGGAAAAGGTCAACCCGATCGGCTCCAAGATGTGGTGGCCGCGCCGCCTCGAGATCCGCTTCGGCGCCCCGCTCGATTTCTCCCGCTACGACGGCCTCGCCGGCGACCGCTTCATCGAGCGCTCGATCACCGACGAGATCATGTACGCCCTGATGGAGCTCTCGGGCCAGGAGTACGTGGACATCTACGCGGCGAAGGCCAAGGAACTGCTCGCCGCCGAGGACTCCGGCGCCAAGCCCAAGGTCCCCGCACAGCCTTCGGGCCGCGACGCCGCCCGGGTGCCCGACAGCAAAGTCGGCTAGCCCACTAGGCTCCGCCTTCCTCCCCGCCGCCACCCTCAACGGAGGCGCTTCGCGCCGCTGGTAATTTTCCGTGATGCGTTTCTTCTACGACACCGAGTTCATCGAGGACGGCGTGACGATCGATTTGGTCTCGATCGGTGTCGTTGACGAGCGCGGCCGCGAGTTCTACGCCGTGTCGACCGACTTCGACCCCGCCAAGGCGGGCCCGTGGGTGCGCGACCACGTGCTGCCCAAGCTGCCCTCGCCCGCGGACCGGGCGTGGCGCAGCCGCGAGAAGATCCGCGCCGACCTACTCGAGTTCTTCGGCAAGCCCCCCGGCGGCATCGAGCTGTGGGCCTGGTTCGCCGCCTACGACCACGTGGCGCTGGCCCAGCTGTGGGGCCCGATGCCCGCCCTGCCACGCCAGCTGCCCCGCTTTACGCGCGACCTGCGCCAGCGGTGGGAAGACGCGGGGAAGCCGAAGTTGCCGCTGGCGCCTACGGATCAGCACGATGCGCTTGCCGACGCGAAACACAACCTGCAACGCTGGGAAGTGATCGAACCGGCGTTCCGGCGCCGCTGAGGTTTCGCGACTGGGCGCGGGGATGCGTCGGGTGCTTGCTGGGTTCGTGGTGCTGGTGGTGCTCGGCCTGGTCACGGCCGTGGCGACATCTCGGCCGAAGTCGCCACGGACTACTTGATCAACGCCCGCGGCCTGTTTCTGTACAGCGGCCGCACGTCCGGCACCGCCGATCAGCCGTCGTGCGGCCCGGCGGCTTTGTGGTCGCGCGGAGCCGCCGCTTTGTGGTCGCGCGGCCCGTCGCCGTCCTCACCTCCGCCCTCACCGGCAGCTCGGGCGAGGCGACCCTCATCGCCTTCCGCGGCCTCGCCCGTGCCGCCACATTCGGCCAACCCACTGCGGGTTTCGCGACCGGCAACGCGGTCTTCCGGCTCAGTGACGGGGCCGAACTGCTGATCACGACCGTGCAGGAGATGGACCGGACCGGCCGCGTCTACGGCAACACCCCGATCGCCCCCGACCACCCACTGCCCGCGACCGCGACCACCGACGAGGTGATCGCGGCCGCGTCAGCGTGGCTCCACACCCGGCCCGGCTGCTGAAACTCAGCGCCGCGCCCGCACCGCACCCGCCAGCGTGTCCAGCAGATCCGCCGTCGTGTCCCAATCCAAGCAGGCGTCCGTGATCGACTGCCCGTACGTGAGCTCCGAGCCGTGCCCCAGGTTGAGCTTCTGGGCACCCGCGACCAGGAAGCTCTCCATCATCAGCCCGACGATCCCGCGCTCTCCCGCCGCGATGCGCGAAGCCAGCTCCAGCACGACCTCACGCGAGCGGACGTGGTCCTTGTTGCTGTTGCCGTGGCTCGCGTCGATGATCACGCGCTCGGGCAGGCCGGACTTGGCGAGCCGGCCGAGCGTCTCGGTCACCGAGGCGGCGTCGTAGTTCGGGCCCTGCGAGCTGCCGCGCAGGATCACGTGGCAGTCGGGGTTGCCCGAGGTGGTCAGCAGCGCCGCGAGGCCGTCGACGTTGATGCCCGGGAATACGTGCGACGCGGCGGCCGCGCGCGCGGCGTCCACCGCCACCTGGATGTCGCCCTCCACCGAGTTCTTGATGCCCACCGGCATCGACAGCGCGCTGCACATCTGGCGGTGCACCTGGCTCGCCGCCGTGCGTGCGCCGATCGAGCCCCACGTGACGATGTCGGCGATGAACTGCGGCGTGATCGGGTCCAGGAACTCACACCCCACCGGCAGGCCGAGCGCCGACACGTCGAGCAGCAGCTTGCGGGCCAGGCGCAGGCCCTTGTTCACGGCGAAGGTGCCGTCGAGGTCGGGGTCGTTGATCAGGCCCTTCCAGCCCAGCGTGGTGCGCGGCTTCTCGAAGTACACGCGCATCACGATGTGCAGGTCGCCGCGCAGCTCGTCGGCCTTGGCGGCCAGCTTGTGGGCGTACTCGATCGCGGCTTCGGGGTCGTGGACCGAGCACGGGCCCACGACCACGGCGAGGCGGTCGTCGCGGCCGTCGAGGATGTCGACGGTCTCGGTGCGCCCGGCGTGCACGACCTTCGCCACGGCGGCGTCCACGGGATGGTCTTCGCGCAGTAAGGCGGGGGAGATCAGCGGGCTGATCGACGTGGTGCGCTGGTTGTCGAGGGTGCTCGCGTCGGCGGGCCCAGCGGTCAGCTGCGGGGTGGTCACGGCGGGTGGTTCCTTCCTGGTGGACACCGACCCGCGGGAACTCGCCGAGCCGGTTTCGAATCCGGCTCGGGGTGGGGGCTCAGCGCAGGTTCACGCCGCCGCGCCCACCCGGGGCCGGCTTCGTAAACCAGAAATAGCGCTGCACGCCGATCAAGCTAGCACACGCGGCCACCGTGTGGACGCGAGGACCGATTCGCCAGGTGGTACGCCCTGCACCGATCCAGACGATTGCGGCTACTCTGGCGTCCGAAATGTGACTGCGATCTCCAACGTGAGAAAAGACGGAGGCAAGAGATGCGTGTCGGTGTGCTGACGGGTGGCGGTGACTGCCCGGGCCTGAACGCGGTGATCCGCGCGGTGGTCCGCAAGGGCATCGAGGTGCACGGCTGGGAATTCACCGGCTTCCGCAACGGGTGGCAGGGGCCGCTCACGGGCGAGAGCAAGCCGCTCGGCCTGCGCGACGTCGAGGACATCCTCACGCGCGGCGGCACGATCCTGCGCTCGTCGCGGACCAACCCGTACAAGGTCGAGGGCGGCGTCGAGAAGATCAAGGCCGTGCTCGCCGAGCAGGAGATCGACGCGCTGATCGCGATCGGCGGCGAGGACACCCTCGGCGTCGCGAAGCGCCTCACCGACGACGGCATCGGCGTCGTCGGCGTGCCCAAGACGATCGACAATGACCTGGGCGCCACCGACTACACGTTCGGCTTCGACACCGCCGTCTCCATCGCGACCGAGGCGATCGACCGGCTGCACACCACGGCCGAGTCGCACCACCGTGCGCTGGTCGTGGAGGTCATGGGCCGCCACGCCGGCTGGATCGCCCTGCACTCCGGCCTGGCCGGCGGCGCGAGCGTGATCCTGGTGCCGGAGCGCCACTTCTCCGTGGACCAGGTCGTGGAGTGGGTCGAGCGCCGCTTCGAGAACGAGTACGCGCCGATCATCGTCGTCGCCGAGGGCGCGCTGCCCGAGGGCGGCGAGGAGAAGCTGGTCGCCGGCGAGAAGGACGCCTTCGGGCACGTCCGCCTCGGCGGCATCGGCACCTGGCTGGCTGACGAGATCGCGCACCGCACCGGCAAGGAGTCGCGTGCGGTCGTGCTCGGCCACGTGCAGCGCGGCGGCACCCCGACCGCCTACGACCGCGTGCTCGCCACCCGCTTCGGCCTGCACGCCGTGGACGCGGTGGCCGACGGCGACTTCGGCGTGATGGTGGCGCTGAAGGGCACCGACATCGTGCGCGTGAAGCTGTCGGAGGCGACCGCCGAGCTGAAGACGGTGCCGCTGGAGCGTTACGAAGAGGCCGAAGTCTTCTTCGGCTGAGTTCCTTCCGCGCCGGGTGGGGCCCGCCCCCACCCGGCGCGCGGGCGCACGGTTCCACTGTGGACAGTGTGCGGCGGATCGGCGGCTACGGGCGCACGTACGACGCCTAGGAGGCGGGCGCCTGCCACGGCGGCATCGTCCAGTCCCAGTGCGGCACCGGCTCGTCCGTCGCCGGTTCGGCTCCGGGCGCCGAGAACAGCACGGCCAGCCGGCTGCCCCACTCCAGGTACCCGGCGAACGCGGCGCGGAACTCCGGGTCGGCGGGCAGGCCCGTCTCGTCGGCGGCGTCGAGCAGCAGCGACACCCACCGGCGGCGCTGCTCCTCGGTGATCCCGCGGCCGAGGTGCCGGCCGATCATGTGCGGGTGCCCGCCGTGGTGGGCGGTGTAGTCCGCCGGGCCGCCGAGCACCTCGCCGAGCCAGACCGCGACGTGCTCGGCGTGGTGGGCGTCCATGCCGCGGAACACTGGTTCCAGCAGCGGGTCTTCGGGCACATGGCGGTAGAAGACCTCGGTCAGGCGCCGCAGCGCGGGGCCGCCGCCGGCCCACTCGTACAGCGTCGGTGGCCGGGCGCCGCCCTCGCCGGTGACGGCCGTCGGCTCGTAGTGGCGCATCTCGTCGAGGTCGCCGACGTAGGCGCGGATCGCCGCGAAGAACGGCGGGAAGTGCGGGCCGCGGCGGAAGCCTTCGAGGTGCGCCTCGGCCGAGGTCCAGCGGATCGCGAGCACGTAGCGCGTAGGGTCTTCGACGCAGCGGCTGAGGTCGTAGCCGACGCACTCGGGTGCCTTCGCGAGCGAGCCGGCCGCGTCGGCGTACGCGGCCTCGAACGCCGCCGCGCGGTCGGCCGGGATGGTGTAGCGCAGGTATTCCACAATCATCAGGCCAGCAGAGCGCACCCGGCTCGGCCGGGCAACCACTTACTTTCCGGTGCGTAGCGAGGAGGCCGTGATGGCGGGCAGGCGGTACTGGTGCCCGGTGGAGCTCACTGTCGACGTCATCGGCGGCCGGTGGAAGCCGGTGATCCTCGCGCATCTCAAGGAGGGCGTGCACCGCTACGGCGAGCTGCGCCGCCTCATGCCGGGCATCAGCGAAAAGATGCTCACCCAGCAGCTGCGCGAGCTGACCGCCGACGGCCTCGTCCACCGCCAAGCCCTCGACGGCCGCGTCCCCCACGTCGAATACCGCCTCACCCCGGACGGCGAAGCCCTCGGCCCGGCGTTGACCGCCCTGTACGCCTGGGGCGAACGCCGCGCGGCGGCTACGGGCATCACGTTCGAGACACCTGCCTGACGCCGCTGGCTCGGCTGCGGCTTCTCGGGTGTGTCGGCCTCGCCGGAATCCGAGAATGCCGCGGGTGTCCGGTGCGCAGCTTCGCGGGGTTCGCGTTCGAAACGCCCGAGTGCGGCACGGTGCCCGGGTCGCTCGGCGCCGGTCGCGGCCCCAACCGCGATGCCGCCGATGCCTGCGCCCACCTTCGCGAGCGCCACGCGGGCCCGAGCGCTTCGGGGCGCACGCGACCGCTCCGGCGCACCGTGACCAGGCCGACTCCGCCCCGCGGGTGATCGACATCGAGCGACCGAATTGTCCGGTTGATTCCATGGACTAGACCATTACCTAATGGTCTAGTCCACTTACGGTGTGAGAGTCCCCACTGTCCCCGTTCGGTCACCTGGTGTGACTCCCCGAAGGGAGCCGGCATGCCCCGTCCGCGCAGGAAGAGCTTCTTGGCGCTCGTCAGCCTGGCCAGCGCCGCACTCGCCGCAGCGGCTGTGGCCGCGCCCGTGTCCACGGCGGCCACGGCGGCCCCGACGGCCGCGACGGCCACGGAGTCGGCCGCCGCCCCGCAGGCCTCGGTCGGGAAGGTGGTCGGCTACTTCACCGACTGGGGTGTGTACGACCGCAACTACCACGTGAAGAACATCGAAACCTCCGGCTCCGCCGCGAAGCTCACCCACATCAACTACGCGTTCGGCAACGTCACCAACGGCGGCTGCGCCATCGGCGACGCCTACGCGGACTACCAGAAGACCTACGACGCGGCGGGCAGCGTCGATGGCGTCGCCGACACCTGGGACCAGCCGCTGGCGGGCAGCTTCAACCAGTTGAAGAAGCTCAAGGCCAAGCATCCCGGCCTCAAGGTGATCTGGTCGTTCGGCGGCTGGAGCTGGTCGGGCGGCTTCGGCCAGGCCGCGAAGAACCCGGCCGCGTTCGCGAACTCCTGCTACAACATCGTGAACGACCCGCGCTGGGCCGGCCTGTTCGACGGCATCGACCTCGACTGGGAGTATCCCAACGCCTGTGGCCTGAGCTGTGACACCAGCGGCGCGGCGGCATTCAAGAACCTGATGGCGGCCGTGCGCGCCAAGTTCGGCTCGTCGAAGCTCGTCACCGCCGCGATCACCGCCGACGGCACCAGCGGCGGCAAGATCGACGCCGCCGACTACGCGGGCGCCGCGCAGTACGTGAACTGGTACAACGTGATGACCTACGACTACTTCGGCGCATTCGCGGCACAGGGCCCGACGGCTCCGCACTCGCCGCTGACCTCCTACGCCGGCATCCCCACCGCCGGCTTCTACTCCGACGCGGCCATCCAGAAGCTCAAGAGCAAGGGCGTGCCCGCGTCGAAGCTGTTGCTGGGCATCGGGTTCTACGGCCGCGGCTGGACCGGCGTCACGCAGAGCGCGCCCGGCGGTTCCGCCACGGGTCCGGCGCCCGGCAAGTACGAGCAGGGCATCGAGGACTACAAGATCCTGAAGTCGAGCTGCCCTTCGACCGGCACCGTCGCCGGCACGGCGTACGCGAAGTGCGGTTCGAACTGGTGGAGCTACGACACCCCGAGCACCATCGGCGGCAAGATCAGTTACGCGAAGCAGCAGGGCCTCGGCGGCGCCATGGTGTGGGAGCTGTCCGGCGACACGTCCAACGGCGAGCTGATGACGGCCGTCGCGAAGTGACCGCTTCCGGTGCGGCCGGCGGCGCAGGGGCGCGCCGGCCGCACCGGGTCCCCAGGCACACCGACCCCGCCGGAGCCGCTCCGACGGGGTCTTGCGCGTTCGGCGAAGAAGTGTCCGGCGGAGAAACTGTCAGGGGCGCGGATTATCGTGCTCGGCGTGAAGTTCACGGGATTCGGTGAGTACGCCGTCGATTTCTACGACGGGCTCGAGGCCGACAACTCCAAGTCCTACTGGGACGAACACGTCGCGACCTACAAGTCCGACGTGCGCGAGCCGATGGAGGCGCTGCTCAAGGAGCTGGAGCCGGAGTTCGGCGAGGGTTTCGGCGATGGCAAGGTGTTCCGGCCCTACCGCGACGTGCGCTTCGCGAAGGACAAGACCCCGTACAAGACGCACTGCGGCGGCGTCATCGAGGCGGGCCGCGGCGGCGGCGCCTACTACGTCGAGCTGAGCCCCGCGGGCCTGCGCGTGGGCGGCGGCTGCTTCCACCTCGCGTCCGACCAGATCGCGCGCTTCCGCACGGCCGTCGACACCGAGCTGCACGGCCCCGTGCTGGAACAGATCCTGGCCAAGCTGAAGCGCGCCGGCTTCGACATCCACGGCGACCGCCTCAAGTCCCGTCCCCGCGGCTTCGCCGAGGACCACCCGCGCCTCGACTTGCTGCGCTACCGCTCCGTCTACGCCGCCCGCTCGTGGGAACCCGCCGACTTCCTCCACGAGCGCGAGGCCTTCGACCGCGTCCGCAAGTCCTGGCGCCAGCTGCGCGCTTTCAACGAGTGGGCGCGCGACCACGTCGGGCCGAGCGAGCAACCGCGCCGCTAGGGCCGAGCGGAGACCGTGCTGTAGGACCGGAGCGGCAGTGCGCAGAACGCCTGCCTGACGCGCGGGCGGCTGCATAACCTCAGGTCGGGCTGCCTGCTCCGAAGTTGTCGGCGTTGGCGGGTCGTGGGGCCGCCGAACCGTGCCCGAGCGAACAGCCGCGCCGCCGGGGCCAGTCAGCGGGGGAGCGGGTAACGCCAGACCTTGCTGCCCGAATCCGTGGTCGTGGCCAGGAGCAGGTCAGGGCCGTCCGCGATCAACGCCAGCGACTGGGCCGCCTCGGGCAGCGGCAGTTCCGCGAAGTCCTCGCACCGTTGCCCGACGCGCCAGAGCCGCGGCCGGCCGTCGACCTTCGCCGCCACGTCGAGCCGGCCCGACGAGTCGAGCGTCAGGCCGGTCACCTCCAGCAGTTGCGACGCGGGAATCACCGGGCCGCCGGCGGACGCCGTCCACGAAGGACCCGAACGCCAGCAGGCCAGGCGCTGTTCACTGGTCGCGCCGACGGCGGCGCAGTCCGAGGCCGAGCACGTCACGCGCCACACCGAGGCCGAGCCGGCCGGGGACGGCAGCGAAACCCGCGTCCACGCCGAACCGTCGGCTGACGTCCAGGCCACCGGTCGTACGGAGAGCCCCGCCCGCGCGTCGCCGACGGCCACATAACCCGGCCCGCCGCCTGCCGCGGCCAGCGCGCGGGTCTGGTCGCCGGTGGTGCTGAGCAGCGCCGGGTCCTCGCGCAACGCCCACGAAGCGCCGTCCGCCGAGGTCCAGACCGACGCGCCGACGCCGCCGGTCCGGTGGTCCCACTGGCCCGTCAGCACGTACCCCGCCGGACCGGCCGCGGACCCGGATGTGGTCACCGCGCGCTCGCCAC
Source organism: Amycolatopsis sp. NPDC051372 (assembly GCF_040682095.1). Classification (NCBI taxonomy): domain Bacteria; kingdom Bacillati; phylum Actinomycetota; class Actinomycetes; order Pseudonocardiales; family Pseudonocardiaceae; genus Amycolatopsis; species Amycolatopsis sp. NPDC051372. Next base: position 226,943 of record NZ_JBFBAF010000007.1, on the reverse strand, counting down.
CGAGGAGCTCCACCGGCTGTTCGTGCTCGGTCAGCCCCTCGGCCACCGACCCCGTCCAGATCGTCGGGCGCGGGTTGGCGTGCGCGCCGCCGTACGCGGAGCCCAGCGCGAGCAGCCGGGAACCCGCCGCGGCCGGCAGCGTCAGCTCCGCCTGCCGCCCGTAGCCCGTCGCCGGGTGGACCGGCACCGGCGTCCACGGCGCCCCCGCCGGACCGCCGAACCACGCCGCGGGGGCCCGTCCGGCGGGCCCCGGCACCGAGCCGGTCATGACGATTCCCGATGAAGCCGGGACGAATCCCAGTACGCGCGTACCGGAAACGGGCAGGTCAACGAGCCGCCACGGAGGCTGCGACGGCGCGGAACACGCCCCGACCAGGGCGAACGCCGCGATCGCAAGCGCGAGCCGCCGAACCGCCGTCATACTTACGGAGGTTAGTCATCTGAATGGTTTCTGAACACTTCCTCCGAACTTTCGGTATCGGTACAGACGTGAGAGGGATGAGCGACTACTGTCATCGAACGTGAGCCGACGCGCGAAGATCGTTTGTACGCTGGGTCCCGCGACCTCCACTCCGGAGAAGATGCGGGCACTCGTCGACGCCGGAATGGACGTCGCGAGGATGAACTTCAGCCACGGAAGCCACAGCGACCACAAGCAGGTCTACGACCTGGTCCGGGCCGCTGCGGCCGAGAGTGGCCGGGCGGTGGGCATTCTCGGTGACCTCCAGGGTCCGAAGATCCGCCTGGGCACCTTCGCCAGCGGCTCGGCCGAGTGGCACACGGGCGACGTCGTCCGCATCACCGTCGAGGACGTGGTGGGCACGCACGACCGCGTCTCGACCACCTACAAGGGCCTTGCGAAGGACGCGAAGCCGGGCGACCGCCTCCTGGTGGACGACGGCAAGGTCGGCCTCGTGGTCACGGGCGTCGAGGGTCAGGACGTGGTCTGCGAGGTCACCGAAGGCGGCCCCGTCAGCAACAACAAGGGCGTCTCGCTCCCGGGCATGGACGTCTCCGTCCCGGCGCTGAGCGAGAAGGACATCGAGGACCTCGAGTTCGCGCTGCACCTGGGCGTCGACTTCATCGCGCTGTCCTTCGTGCGCTCGCCGGCCGACATCGACCTGGTGCACCAGGTCATGGACCGCGTCGGCAAGGGCCGGCTGCCGGTGGTCGCGAAGATCGAGAAGCCCGAGGCCGTCTACAACCTCGAGGCGATCGTGCTGGCCTTCGACGCGGTGATGGTCGCCCGCGGTGACCTCGGCGTCGAGCTGCCGCTGGAGCAGGTGCCGCTGGTCCAGAAGCGCGCCATCCAGATCTGCCGCGAGAACGCGAAGCCGGTCATCGTCGCGACGCAGATGCTCGAGTCGATGATCAACAACTCCCGGCCGACCCGCGCCGAGGCCTCCGACGTGGCCAACGCGGTGCTCGACGGCACCGACGCCGTGATGCTCTCGGGCGAGACCAGCGTCGGGCGCTACCCGATCGAGACGGTGCAGACGATGGGCCGCATCGTCGAGGCGGTCGAGACCGACTCGCCGGTCGTCCCGCCGCTCACGCACGTCCCGCGCACCAAGCGCGGCGTGATCTCCTATGCCGCCCGCGACATCGGCGAGCGGCTCAACGCCAAGGCGCTCGTCGCGTTCACCCAGTCCGGTGACACCGTGCGCCGCCTGGCCCGCCTGCACACGCGGCTGCCGCTGATGGCGTTCACGCCGGAGGACTGCGTGCGCAGCCAGCTGTCGATGACGTGGGGCACGGTGACCACGATCGTGCCGCGGGTCGACTCCACCGACCAGATGATCCAGCAGGTCGACCACGCGATGCTGCAGATGGGCAAGTACCAGCGCGGCGACCTCGTGGTGATCGTGGCCGGCTCCCCGCCCGGGACCGTCGGCTCCACGAACCTGATCCACGTGCACCGCCTCGGTGAAGACGACCACGCATAAGGGACGAGGTTTATGCCGACCGAATAAGGTTCGGGCATGACCGATATCGCCAGGACCGCCGCCGCCGGGCTCGACGAGGCCGCCGGCGGCGGGCAGGCGGTGCTCGACCGGCTCGTCGATCTCCTCGACCTGGAGAAGGTGGAGGAGGACTTCTACCGCGGGGTTTCGCCCGCGCACTCCCCGGTCCGCGTGTTCGGCGGCCAGGTCGCCGGGCAGGCCCTGGTGGCGGCCGGGCGCACTGTGCCCGAGGACCGGCGCGTGCACTCGCTGCACGCCTACTTCATCCGCGGCGGCGACCCGAGCGTGCCGATCCTCTACGAGGTGGACCGCATCCGTGACGGCCGCTCGTTCACCACCCGCCGCGTCACGGCCATCCAGCACGGCAAGGCGATCTTCGCGCTGTCCGCCTCGTTCCAGAAGGACGAGCAGGGCCTCGAGCACGGCGAGCCGATGCCCGACGTGCCCGCCCCCGAAACGCTGCCGACGTTCCAGGAACGCACAGCCGGCTTCGGCCTGCGCTTCACCGAGCGCCCGCGTCCCATCGACGTGCGCTACGTCGGCGAACCGCCGTGGATCACGCGCGCCACGGGCGAGCGGCCGGCGAGCAACCGCGTGTGGATGCGTGCCGACGGCGCGCTGCCCGCCGACCAGCTGCTGCACGTCTGCGTGCTCACCTACGCCTCCGACATGACGCTGCTCGACTCGATCCTCGCGCGCCACGGCGTTTACTGGGACGTCGACAAGGTCCTCGGCGCGAGCCTGGACCACGCGCTGTGGTTCCACCGGCCCTTCCGGGCCGACGAGTGGTTCCTCTACGACAGCACCTCGCCGAGCGCGTCGGGCGCGCGCGGGCTGGCCACGGGCCGCTTCTTCGCGCAGGACGGCACGCACATCGCCACGGTCGTCCAGGAGGGACTGCTGCGCGTCCTGTGAGGACGGTCGCAGCCGGTTCTACTGAGAGTGTGTCGCTGAGTGAGGTGTGCGGAATCAACCACACTTCCGGGTGGCGGAAAATGCGAAATGCGTAGCCGGGTAATCGCCGGAGTGTGCCTCGGATGGTCTGGCAACAACTGACAACCGAAGGTGAAGGTGCCCGGGACCGGTCGGGGGGCGGCCCCGGACGCCTTCGGCCGGAAACGCCCGCGCACTCGGTGTCTGTTTCCGGCTGGTCGTCGTCTACGCTGCTCAGGAACCCGGACCGATCATGGCGGCCGGCTCGACCGGCGCGGCGTGACCGGTTCCGGTTCACACGGGTGTCAGAGTACAAGCGCAATCTGCAAATTGCAGGGCGGAGCCCCGCCGTGGCGGCGGGAATTCCGCAGTGTTAATACCCCACTGACTAGTCGGACGGCTGGTTAGATATGCGGTGCGGGCAGCGTTGGTCAGCGTTGGTCTACGGTGCGCGCATCGCGTAAGACGATCCGGAGGTGCTGTCGTGGCGAGAGGCCAGGGACCCACCGTTCGCCGCCGGAGGCTCGCGAGCGAGCTGAGGCGGCTCCGGGAAGCCGCCGACTTCACCATCGACGAGGTGGGCGAGAAGCTCGAGTGCTCCGCCTCGAAGGTGAGCCGCATCGAGACCGGGCACGTCGGCGTCACCCCGCGCGACGCCCGGGACATGCTGGCGCTCTACGGGATCACCGGCGACGAGCAGGAGGCGCTCGTCCAGCTGGCCCGCGAGGCGCGCAAGCGCGGCTGGTGGCACGCGTACAACGAGGTGTTCACCGGCACGTTCGTGGGCCTGGAGGCCGACGCGACCTCGCTGCGCGCGTTCCAGGCGCTGCTCGTGCCGGGTCTGCTGCAGACCGAGCGCTACGCCCACGCCGTGATAAGAGCGCTGCGGCCCGACGCCGAGGACGCCGAGATCCGGCGTCGCGTGGCCGCGCGCATGGCGCGCCAGGAGCTGCTGAGCGACACGCCGCCGCCGGAGTACTGGGCGGTGGTCGACGAGGCCGTGCTGCACCGCGTGGTCGACAGCCCCGAGGTGATGGCCGAGCAGCTCTACCGCATGGCCTCGGTCGCCGAGAAACCCAACGTGACCATCCAGGTGGTCCCCTTCGGAGCCGGCGCGCACCCGGGCATGGAAGGCCCGTTCCTCATCATGGGGTTCCCCGAGCAGGCCGACCCCGACGTCGTCTACGTGGACGACAGCACGTCCAGCGGCCTGTACCTCGAACAACCCGAAGACGTCCGGCGCTACGCGCTGATGTTCGACCACCTGCGCGCTGCCGCACTGAAACCGGACGACTCGGTCGACTTGATCACCGAGGCGGCCGGCCGGTTCGCCGATCGGTCAACCGCGCCGGCTGCAGTGCACCACCTGGAACCGAGGACACAGTGAGGAAGTGGGGAACATGATGCCGGACGCGGATCTTTCCCGGGCCACCTGGCGCAAGAGCAGCCACAGCGGCGGCGGCAACGACTGCGTCGAGATCGCGTTCGTCGGCGGCGACGCCGCGGTGCGCGACTCGAAGGACCCCGAAGGGGGTGCTTTCCGCCTCCCCGCTTCGGGTTGGCGGGGACTGCTGGCGGCGGTGCGCGCCGGCGGCCCGGCCCGCGACTGACGTTCCATCCGGCGACCCCTTACCCCGCCGACCTGCTCTTCGCCGGTCGGCGCCTCGGGTAAGGGGTCGTTTGGCGTCCAGGACGGGGTGATCGCCCGATGCCGGCGGCCCCGCCTCAGGACGACTGTGAGTGTCACGGAAGAAGGCACTCGCAGAGGATGGGGAAGAAGCGATGAGTTACCAGCTCCTGGACGCGATGAGCGCCGAGGTGGCCTACCGCGAGGAGCAACTGCGGAAGGCCGGGCGCGACGCGCGGATGACCAAGCAGAGCCGCGTCGTGCGGTGGCTGCGGGCCCACCGGGTGACCAGCGTGACCGTGCCGGCGCAGGAACGCCGCACGGCCGCGCAGGTGGCCTCCCGCGCCGATCACCTGGCGCGGTGAACGACCTGTTCGCCGAGGGTGTCACGCCCTCGGCGAAAAGCATGGCGGAACTGTCGGTGGGGTAGGACAGAATGCTCCTCGTGCCCCGCTTAGGCTCCGGAATCCCGCTGGTCGCCCGCACTCACGAGATGCGGCGGCTTCGCGCCGCCTTCGCTCGCGCGGAGCGGCGTGAGGCCGGCGCCGTGCTGATCGCGGGCGACGCGGGCGTCGGCAAGACCCGGCTGCTCACCGCGCTCGGTGAGCACGTCGCGGCGAACGGTGCGCTGGTGCTCACCGGCCGCTGCATCGACGTGCGCGACGGCGGGCTGCCGTACCTGCCGTTCGCGGAGGCGCTGGCGCCGCTGGGCTCGTCGGGGGATCCGGTGGTCGCCGCCGCGGTGCGGTCGCGGCCGGCGCTCGCGCGGCTGCTGCCGCAGAGCGGGGAGCCCCAGCCGATGGGACCGGGGGAACACGGCCAGGTGTCGGCCAGCGAGCGCGAGGTCATGCGCCGGCCGCGGCCGGAACAGGACCTGGGTCAGCTCCAGCTGTTCGATGCGGTACTGGGGGTGCTGACCGAGGTCGCCGAGTCGCGGCCGGTGGTGATCCTGCTCGAGGACCTGCACTGGGCCGACTCTTCGACGCGCAACCTGCTGTCCTTCCTGGCCAGCAGGTTGCGCGCGCAGCGGCTGCTGGTCGTGGGCAGCTACCGCGAAGAAGACGTGCACCGCCGCCACCCGCTGCGCGGGCTGCTTTCGGAGCTGGTGCGCCTGGCCACGGTGGAGCAGGTCGCGCTGGCGCCGTTCGGGCCCGCCGAAGCGCGGGCGTTCGTGGAGGCGCTGGCCGACGAGCCGCTGCCGGCCGACGTGGTGGCCGACATCGTCGCGCGGTCGGAGGGCAACCCGTTCTTCGTGGAAGAGCTGCTGGCCACGGACGCCGACTGCCGGGACCTGCCCGCAGGGCTCGCCGAGGTGCTGCTCGCCCGGCTCGAACGCTTCCCGGCGGAGACGCGGCGCGTGCTGCGGGTGATCTCCGTGGCCAACGAACCGGTGTCGCACGCCGCGCTCGCGGAGGTGGCGGCCATCGGCGAGCTGGAGCTCGACGAGGCGCTGCGCGAGGCCGTCCAGCACCACGTGCTCGTGATCGAGGACGGCTCGTACGTGTTCCGCCACGCGTTGCTGCAGGAAGCGGTGTACGCGGATCTACTGCCCGGGGAGCGCAACCGCACGCACGCGGCGTACGCGGCCCGCATCCGCGCGATCCCGCAGGGGCGCGGGCACGACGCCAAGCTGGCGTTCCACAGCCTTGAAAGCCGCGATTTCGTCACGGCGCTGCCCGCGCTGCTGAGCGCGATGGCGGAGGCGGAGAAGCTGGGCGCACCGGGGGCGGCCCTGCGGCACGCCGAACAGGCACTGTCCATCTGGGACGCAGTGGCCGTCGCGGACCGGCCCGAGGGCGTCGACGAGCTGAAGCTGCTTCACGAGGCTTCGTACTTCGCGGGCACGTCGGGGGAGCCGGAGCGGGCGGCGGCCTTCGCGCGCTCGGCCACGGAGCTGCTCGGGCCCGACACCCCGACGCTGAGGTCGGCCAAGGTGTGGCGCCGGCTGGCCGAAGCGCTGCTGGCGCTGGAAGGCACGCTCGACGAGGCGACGCTGGCCGTCGACCGAGCGTGGGAGCTGGTGAAGGACAGCGAGCCGAGCGCCACGCGGGCGTGGGTGCTCGCCACCCGCGCGGGGTTCCTGCGGCTGCTCGACCAGCCCGGCGAGGCCCTGGACAACGCGCTCACGTCGGTGTCCGACGCGCGAGCCGTAGGCGCGGTCGGAGCCGAGGCGTCGGGGCTCATCACGCTGGGCACGCTGGCCGACTCGGCGGGCGACGCGGCGCTCGCGCGGGAACGGCTGCGCGAGGGCATTCGCAAAGCGCGCGACGCCGAGGCCCTCAACGTCGAGCTGCGCGGCCTGTACTTCCTCGCCTTGAGCTACGACGACCAGGCCGAGATGGCCGAAGCCCTCACCCACGCGGCCAACGGCGTGGCGCGCGCGGAGGAGTCGGGGCTCACGTGGAGCTCCTTCGGGCTCGAGCTGCGCGCGCGGCAGCTCTACCTGCGCTACCTCAGCGGCGACTGGCCCGCGGAGGACGCGGCCGGACGCGCGGCGCGCGGGGTGTCGAGCGCGGTCGCCGCCCGGATCCTCGCCAACTGGGTGCTGTTCCTCGTCGCGCGCGGCCGGTTCGACGACGCCGCGCGCCTCCTGCCCGGGCTGCGCCAGCAGTGGGCGGCCGACATCCAGATCGCCCTCTCGGCGGGCGACGCGGCCATCGAGCTCGCGACCTGGCGCGGCGATCACACCGAAGCCGTGCGCGTCACCGAGGAACTGGTGGCGTGGTTGGAGAAGATCGAGCCCTGGCTGCTGGGCGGCCTCCGGATCGTCGCGCTGGGCCTGACCTCGGTCGCCGCCCTCGCCGCCGACGCCCGCCTGCACGGCGACCAGCGCACCGCCGAGAACCTGGTGTCCGTCGGCCGCCGCCTGTTGGAACACGGCCGCCGCACCGCCGTCGAGGGCAGCCCGCGATCAGGCACCCTCGGGCCCGAAGGCCACGCCTGGCTCGCCCGCCTGGAAGCCGCCGCCTCCGGCCTCGAAGGCCCGGCCGACCCGGCGCTGTGGTCCGCCGCCGCCACGGCCTTCGACTACGGCGCGGTCTACGAGCAAGCCATGTGCCGCTACTTCGAAGCCCAGGCCCTGCTCGCCCACGGCCTGCCCGCCGAAGACGCCCTGACGTCCGCCCACACCGTCGCGTCCGCCCTCGGCGCGCTGCCCCTGCGCGACGCCGCGCGCGACCTGGCCCACCGCGCCCGCACCGACCTGCCCGGCATCCCCCCGGCCGTCGCCGCGCCCACCCGCCCCAACCCCCTCACCGATCGCGAACGCGACGTCCTCGAACGCGTCGCGCTCGGCCGCACCAACCGCCAGGTGGGGGAGGAGCTCTACATCAGCGAGAAGACGGTCTCCGTTCACCTCTCCCGCGTCATGGCCAAGCTGGGCGCCAGCCGCCGCGCCGAAGCCGTCGCCATCGCCTACGACCGCGGCCTGCTCACGACTCCGGCCACGAAGGACTGACGGCGGCTGCGCCCGGGACGGTTTTGCCGGTTCGCGGTGGTTGCCTGCGGCGAGCTTCGCGCCTTGGGGAGTGGGTTGTCCCGGGTTGTGGTGTCCTGTGCTGGCCGTTGCGCCCGGGCTGTCCCGACCGTGGCCTGCCGAGGGCGTGTGCAGTGAGGACTGGCTTGCTGCGCCCGGGACGGTTTTGCCGGTTTACCGTGTGGTTGCCTGCGGCGAGCTCCGCGCCGTGCAAGCGGTGTCGGTAGTGGTGCTCTCGCGCCGTCCACCATGACGAGGCCGTCCCGAATGCGGCCTGCTCACGACCCCGGTCACGAAGGACCGACGCCACTGCGCCCGGACGGTTTTGCCGGTTTGCGGTGCGGTTGTCGGTCGCCGGCTCCGCGCCGGGACCCGCCGCGTGCCGAACCTCTTCGGCAGTGGTTGACTTGGTGATCAAATAGCATGCTAACCAAGTCGGGAGGAGCCGGGGATGCGCGTCGACGTGCACGCTCACCTGTGGAGCGAGGCGTACCTGGACCTGTTGGCCCGCTCGGGCAACGAGAAGGCGACCGCGCAGGGCCGGCTCGGCGCGGGGGCGACCGCGGCGGAGCTCGATTCGCGGTTCGCGCAGATGGCGACGGCGGGCATCGACCTGCAGGTGCTCTCGACCACGCCCGCACCGCCGCACTTCGAAGATGAGAAGACCGCCGTGGCGGCGGCGCGGTTGGTCAACGACGACTACGCCGAGCTCGTCCAGCAGCACCCCCATCGGTTCAAAGCGTTCGCCTCCCTGCCGCTTCCGCACACCGGCGCGGCGCTCGGCGAGCTCACCCGCGCGCTCGACGAGCTGGGTTTCCTGGGCGCCGCCGTGACCACGTCGGTGCTGGGCCGCACGCTCGGCGACCCGGCGTTCCTGCCCGTCTACGAAGAGCTCGACCGCCGCGGCAGTGTTCTGTTCGTGCACCCGGCCGGCGTCGGCGCCGAATCGCCGCTGATCGGGCCGGAGCTCACGTGGCAGATCGGCGCGCCGATCGAGGACACCGTCGCTTTGCTGCACCTGATCGTCGCCGGGATCCCGAGCCGGTTCCCGAACATGAAGATCATCCTGCCCCACCTCGGCGGCGCGCTGCCGATGCTGCTGCCCCGCATCGACCGCCAGAACCCTTGGGAGGCACCGGAAACCCCGGAAAAGCCGAGCCTCGCCGCGCGCCGGATCTTCTACGACACCGTCGGGCACAACCACGTGCCGGCGCTGCGCCTCGCGGCCGAAACGCTCGGCGCCGACCGCCTGGTGCTCGGCACCGACTTTCCGTACCAAAAGGGCGACGGGTTCACCGAGGCCGTGACCTACGTCGAACGCTCCGGCCTGCCCTCGGACGACATCGCCGCGATCCTCGACCGCACGGCCGTGGAGCTCCTCGGCCTCGGCTGATCACCGCCAGGGCAGGTGCCGCAACAGCTTCATGCTCGACGTCATCAGCCGCGCCCACACCCCGCCCGGCACCCGGCGTGGCGGCCGCAGCGCCGGCCCGCGCTGCACGGCGATCGACTGCGCCTCCGTGTACTTCAGCAGCCCCTCGGCGCCGTTGCGGCGGCCGACACCGGAGTCCTTCATCCCGCCCATCGGCACGCCGACGCTGCCGAACGTCGCCGCGTAGCCCTCGTTCACGTTCACCGTCCCGGCCTTCAGCCGGGCCGCGACCTCCCAGCCGGCGCGGCCGTTGCGCGACCAGACGCTGGCGTTGAGGCCGAAGGCGGTGTCGTTGGCGCGCTGGATGGCATCGGTGACGTCGGTGTAGCCGTAGATCGACACCACGGGCCCGAACGTTTCCTGGGCGAACGGCACCATGTCCGGTGTGACGTCGGTGAGCACGGTCGGCTCGTAGAACAGCGGACCGAGATCCGCTCGCGCGCGCCCGCCGGTGAGCACGCGCGCGCCTTTGGCCCGCGCGTCCTCGACGTGCGCCGACACCGTCTCGAGCTGGCTCGGCGACGTCAACGACCCCATCTGCGGGCCGAAGCCCAGCTCGCCGCCCAGCTTCAGTGCCGCCGTGCGCGCCACGAAGGCGCGAGTGAACTCGTCGCGGACGCTTTCGTGCACGTAGATCCGCTCCACCGAGACGCACAGCTGCCCGGCGGAGGAGAAGCACGCGGTGACCGCACCCGTCGCGGCCTTGGCGACGTCGGCGTCCGGCAGCACGATCATCGGGTTCTTGCCGCCGAGCTCGAGCGAGTAGCTGGTGAGCCGGGCCGCGATCTGCGTCGCCAGGTCCTTGCCGGTCGGCGTGGAACCGGTGAAACAGAGGTAGTCGCACTCTTCGAGCAGCGCCGGGCCGACCTGCGAGCCGCGGCCGAGCACCACCTGCCACAGCCCGTCCGGCAGCCCCGCTTCGGACGCGAGCTCCTGCAGCCACAACGCGGAAAGCGCCGTCTGGTTGTCGGGCTTCTGCACCACCGCGTTGCCCGCCGCGAGCGCCGGGAACACGTCCATCGCGGTGAGCGCCACCGGGTAGTTCCACGGCGAGATGATGCCGACGACACCCTTGGGGTGGCGCAGCTCGCCCGCCTTCGTCAGCACGGGGATCACCCCGGCCGCACGCTTCGGCGCCAGGATCTTCGCGCTGTGCTTGCCGTAGTAGGCCGCCACCAGCGCGGCCGCGCTCACCTCGTCGAACGCGTCGAGCCGCGCCTTGCCGGCCTCCACCTGCACGAGGTCGAGGGCTTCGGCCTGGCGGGCGAGGATTAGGTCGTGCAGGCGCACGAGGAACCGCTGGCGCTGCGCGACCGGCCGGGCCGCCCACTCGTGCTGGGCCGTGCGCGCGGTCGCGAACGCCGCGCGCACATCGGCGTCGGTGGCCTGGGGGATCGTGGTGATCGGCAGCCCCGTGAACGGCGCCGTCATGCGGATCGGCGCGGAGTCCGCACCGCCGGTCACGCGCGCGACGAGCCGGGCCGCGCGCGCCGCCGTGGGCGCTCCTGCGACACCCCCGATCGTCGCGGGCAGGGCCGTCTCGCCGCTGAGGTTCGCCGGTGTCGTGCTGGTCATGCCGTCTCCGTTCAGACCGGTGTTACCGACGAGTACAGCATACCGGCGGGTACGGCGGTCGAACGGGAAATCTGAATCAGATTCACGTATCGGTGTCGTCGCGGTGCTTGCCCGGCGGCTCGACGCCCGGCGCGGGCTGAACGTCGTGCGGCGGGAACGGCGGGGAAGTCCACTCCTCGGCGGGCTCGGACTCCGGTGAAAGCTCGCCTTGCGCGGGCGGCTCGGCCCAGGACTGCGGGGGTGCCGGGTCGGTGAGGGAGTAGATCACCGGTTCGTCGTTCACCGGCGGGTTGTAGTAGTACGGCTGCGGTGTCCACGGCGCGGTCCAGCGGCCGCCGCCGAACGCGGCGAGCGCCAGCACCAGCACCGCGATCACACCACCGCTGAGCATCACCCAGAACCCGGTGCCGGTGGTGTAGTGGGCGACGACGACGGAGGTCCGCTGCTCGAAGCTGAGGCTGGCCGACACGTCCATGCTCATGGTCCACACCGCCGCGACCAGGCCTGCGCTGCCGGTGATCAGCAAGATTCGCGCGGCGGCGCGGGCGCGGGTGAACACGAGCACGGCGCCGATGAGCAGCACCACCGCGGCGACCGTGATCGGGATGCCGAACCGCGCGACGTGGCTGACCCCGAACAGGTCCTGCTCCGACTGTGGAGCCGTTTCGACGTCCCGGGCCCACGCGCTGACGGAGAACGAGCTCTGCAACCGGCCGTTCACCGTCACGCTGGACGCCGCCGCCGGCAGGAACGTGCCCGCCACCGTGAGAGCGGCCGAGAACACCCCGAGGATTCCGGCGAGCAGCCGCGAGACCGCGCCCGGCTCGGCGACGGGTGGCGGCGGGTACTGCGGCGCACTGGTCATCGTGGCTCCTTCGCCTGCTCAGGGCATCTGCGATTCCACCACGAAGAACCCCGTCGCGCTAAGGGGCGGCGTGATCCTGCCACCGGTCGGCCCAGGATCGGCTCAGACCGGCCCAGGATCGGCTCAGGGCTGCGAGTACATCAGCACCGCGATCCGCTTCCACTCCTGCAGCAGCTTGCGGCGCCGGTTCGGGTCGCCGCCCAGCTCGGCGTCGAGTGCGAGACCGCGGGTGAGGTTCACGGTGAGCCAGAACAGCGTCTCCGCGCGTTCTTTCGGCAGGTCACCTGCCACCTGGCTCACGTGCGCCAGCGTCGCGCGGCCCAGCGCCCGGTCCACGGGCCGGATCGCCGCCCGCAGCTCCGGATCGGTGCGCGCGGCCACCCACAGCTCGGTGACGGCCGTGGAGAGCGTGCCCGAGTAGCCCGCCCACAGCAGGTCGATCGCGGCCTCGACGCCCGAGGCGCCACCCGGCAGGCCTTCCAGCGACGACGCGAGCTGCGTGCGCAGCTTCGTGGTGAGGTGCTCGACGGCGGCCGCCATCAGCTCGGCCTTCGTGGCGAAGTGGTGCTGCACCGCGCCTTTCGACACGCCCGCCCGGGCGCAGATCTCCTGCATCGACGCGCGGGCGTACCCGATGTCGACCAGGCACTCGACGGTCGCGTCGAGCAGGGCGGTGCGGGTCTGCTCCCGGCGCTGCGCCTGGGTGCGGTGCGCCTTGACCTCGGTCATCGCCTCTCCCGCTTTACGTACCGGACTGCGCGGATGTACATTCCGAACAGAACTTACCTTCCACGCGTAATGTTTTCCAGCTTCGCAGGAGGCGTCGCCGTGCCGTTGCAGATCCAGAAGAGCTCGTGGAGCACCACCGAACTCGAAGACCTCAGGGAGCTGAGCCGGTCCTTCCTGCAGAAGGAGATCGTGCCGCACCAGGAGCGGTTCGCGGCGGAGAAGAAGATGGACCGCGAGATCTGGCGCAAGGCGGGTGAGGTCGGGCTGCTGTGCCTGTCGATCCCCGAGGAGTACGGCGGTGGCGGCGGCACCTTCGCGCACGAGGCCGTGCTGTACGAGGAGCAGGCCCGGTCCGGGGACAACGCGTGGGGCGTGACCGTCCACAACGGAATCGTGGCGCACTACCTGCTGTCGTACGCGTCGGAGGAGCGCAAGCGCGAGTGGCTGCCGAAGCTCGCCAGCGGCGAGTTCGTGGGCGCCATCGCGATGACCGAGCCGGGCACGGGGTCCGACCTGCAGAGCATCAAGACCCGCGCGGTGCGCGAGGGCGACCACTACGTGATCAACGGCGCGAAGACGTTCATCACCAACGGTTTCCACGCCGACCTCGTGGTGGTCGCGTGCAAGACCGACCCGGACGCGGGCGCGCAGGGCGTGTCGCTGATAGTGGTCGAGACCGACACCCCGGGCTTCCGCCGCGGCCGCGTGCTCGACAAGGTGGGACTCAAGGGCCAGGACACCGCGGAGCTGTTCTTCGACGACGTGCGCGTGCCCGCCGCCAACCTGCTCGGCGACGCCGAGGGCCAGGGCTTCGTCCAGCTGATGCTGCAGCTGCCGCAGGAGCGGCTCATCATCGCCGTGACCGCGGTGGCCGGGCTCGAGGCGGCCGTGAACCTCACGATCGACTACACCAAGGAGCGCACGGCGTTCGGCCGGCCGATTTTCGGCTTCCAGAACACGAAGTTCAAGCTCGCCGAGGCCGCGACGGAGGCGGCGGTGTCACGCGCGTTCCTCGACCAGTGCATCGAACGCCACCTCAAGGGCGAGCTCGACGTGCAGGGCGCGGCGATGGCGAAGCTGTGGACGACCGAGCGCGTGAACAAGGTCGTCGACGAGTGCGTGCAGCTGTTCGGCGGCTACGGCTACATGACCGAGTACCCGATCGCGCGAGCTTGGGCCGACGTCCGGATTTCGCGGATCTTCGGCGGCACCAGCGAGATCATGAAGGAGATCATCTCCCGCACGCTCTGAGATTTTCGGCTCGACGAAAGGACTTTCCGCCGTGAAAGCCGGACCACTGGGCGGGCTGAAGGTGGTGGAGCTGGCCGGGCTCGCGCCCGCGCCGTTCGCCTGCATGATCCTCGCCGACCTCGGCGCCGACGTCGTGCGCGTGGACCGCGCGACGCCGGGCGCCGACGTGCTCGGCATCCCGAACGACCCGCTGGCGCGCGGCCGGCGCTCGCTCGGCGTCAACACCAAGACGCTCGAGGGGGTCGAGGTGGTGCTCAAGCTGGCCGACCAGGCCGACGTGCTCATCGAAGGTTTCCGGCCCGGCGTCGCGGAACGCATGGGGCTGGGGCCTTCGGTGGTCCACGCGCGCAACCCGCGGCTCGTCTACGGCCGCATGACGGGCTGGGGCCAGGACGGTCCGCTCGCGCAGGCGGCCGGGCACGACATCAACTACGTCGGCATCGCCGGCGCGCTCGAGCCCATCGGCCGCGCCGGCTCCGCGCCCGTGCCACCGCTGAACCTCGTCGGCGACTTCGGCGGAGGCGGCCTGATGCTCGCGATGGGCGTGCTCGCCGCGCTGTACGAGCGCACGTCCTCGGGCCGCGGCCAGGTCGTCGACGCGTCCATGGTCGAGGGCGCCGCCCTGCTCACCACCAGCCTCCACGGCCTCCGCGCCGCCGGCGCTTGGTCCGGCGCCCGCGGCGACAATCTGCTGGACGGCGGCGCCCCGTTCTACGACACCTACGAAACCGCCGACGGCAAGTACGTCGCCATCGGCGCCATCGAGATGCGCTTCTGGGGCGACCTGGTGCAGGTGCTCGGCCTGGCGGACCCGCCGCCACACCTGGACAAGACGCAGTGGCCGAAGCTGCGGGAGCTCATCGCCGACGCCGTCGGCAAGCACACCCGCGACGACCTCGTCGCCCGCGCCGAAGGCACCGACGCCTGCCTGACGCCGGTGCTCTCGCCGTGGGAAGCGTCGGCCCACCCGCAGAACGCGGCGCGCGGCACCTTCGTCGACATCGGCGGCACCGTCCAGCCCGCCCCGGCGCCGCGCTTCGACCGCACCCCGCCTTCGACACCCCACGCGCCCCACCAAGCGGGCACGGACACGACGGACGTGTTGGCGGACCTCGGCCTGTCCGCCGCCGACGTGGCCGCCTTACGCACGGCGGGCGCCATCGCCTGACGGGTTTCCGCCTTACTCGAGAACCGGCCCCGCCACGGGGCCACGCACGCACCCTCAGCCGGCGCGAGGCCGCGGCTCAGCGCTGCTCGAGATCCGCCCGCACCACTGAATACACCGCACTGTCCCGCCAAGCACCGTCCCGGAAGGTGTACCCGCGCAACACGCCCTCGCGCGTGAAGCCGGCCTTTTCGAGGGACCGCTGTTCGGCCCGGTTGGCCACGTCGGTCGTGGCCTCGACGCGGTTGAGCTGCGTGTGCGCGAACAGGTACTCCGCCAGCAGGCGCTGGGCCTCGGTGCCGTGGCCGTGGCCGCGGGCTTCGGGGCGCAGGACGAGGCCCACGTTCCAGCAGTAGGAGCTGGGGCCGGAGCGGGAGCGGTGCCAGGACAGCAACCCGAGGAGGGCGCCGTCAAGGCTGGGGATCAGCAGGCCGCCTTCGGTGGTGATGATGCTGCCGTCGCGCCAGCGGCGGCGGAGGTAGCCGGCGTCGTGCCAGCCGAACCACTGGAACTCGCCCGCGGTGGCCGGGTCGTTGGTGAGGGCCTCGAGGAGGTCGAGGTCGGCGTCGAGCACCGGGCGGAGAACCACGTCGTTCATCGCGGCAGCCTAGTGGGCGGTCCAGCAGGACCGGCCTCACTCGTTCGGAAAAGTGGTCACCCGGTCGTGACACGCGTCCCGCTGAGCGATTGCCGAGCGGGCCGTGATGGCACCTCGTCACTAGAGTGAGCCCTGGACTCCCGGGGGAGCGGATTGGATGGTGCCATGTCAGGCGGCGTGAAGAAGATCGTGGTCATCGGGGTGGTCGTCCTCGTGCTGTTCTTCTTGATCACCCAGCCCACCCAGTCGGCCAACCTCGTGCACCAGGTGCTCGGCTGGCTGCGCGACGGCGCCGAGGCCATCATCACGTTCTTCCAGACCCTGTTCGCGTGATCACCGCACGCCTCGTTACCCGCCGGTAATTACCCAGAGTGACGTGATCCCGGGATCCGGGCTGATCGCTCGACCATCCGGGTGGATTGCCCCCTAAAAGGGCCTGGTCAAGGAATTTGAGGGGCCTGGGGTATGGCGCAGAAAGCAGGCCCGGCCCTACGGTGCTCACATTGCGTGATCAGCCGGTTCTCCGGTCCCCCCGGAGCCGGGTCACAGCGGGGGTTTTTCCGCTCGGTCACGCGCATTGGGTGCAAGTCGTGGACGCGCAACGGGGCAGGCGTCAGGGCCGGCCCGTCGGGGACCAATGAGGAGGCAGGGATGACCGGAGATCCCGGAGTGGACGCGTTGATCCGGCAGTGGGCCGCGGAGCGCGAGCAGACCGCCGAGGAGCAGGAGGTCAACCGCATCACGTCCGCCTGGCTGGCCGACGCGCCTCAGGCTCCGCCCGGCATCCCCGGTCAGCGCGCGCGATCCGGTCCCTCGCGCTGGGCGCAGGTCGACGCCGCGGACCCCGGTTACCTCGACGCCATGCGAGTCCGGCTGCCCGAGGTCCCGGACGAGCTGCTCGTGGCCGCCGCCGGATGGTGGCAGATGGTCGGCGACGTCGCCGAGGCCGAATTGTGGTGGGACGCCGGCATCAGCCCGCTCGACCAGCGGGCCCTCGACTACCGCGCGGCGGGCCTGCGGCCCTCGGACCTCAGCCGCCGGCTGGGCCCGATGACCGTGCTCCAGCACCTTCGTCGTGGCAGCGCCCCGGCCTGGTGCGTCGCGCGTCTCGCGCGGCAGCAGAAGTCCGCCTGAACCACCCTCTCGACACGGCCGGGTGAACCGGCGTGGCGGCAGCGATCCGAACTCGTCCGTAACGCTAACCTGCGCGGGCTCGTTGTCTGATCGACCGACCGCCACGCTGGAGGACCGGAGTTCGTGCCCCTCACCGGAAACGTCGACGGCGAGACCGCTGCCGAGACCCAGACCGAGGCCGCCCCCGCGGGCGCACCTGCGCGACGCCGTGCCCGAGGGGGCGCGGCCGTGGCGGTGCGGCTCGCGGTGGTTCTGGTGGTCCTCGCGGTGGCGGGTGGCGGCACGTGGCTCATCACGCGGGCGTCGGCGCCGGTCGCGAGCCCGACCACCACGGACATCCCCGCGTTGAGCGTGAAGGCGGCCGACGTGCGGCCGGGCTCGATCGCTCCCGTCAGCGCCGTCGTCGCGGGTGGTGCCGACCAGCAGACCACCCCGCAGTCGGTGCACCCCACCCCCGACCCGCTCGACGACTGGGCCAAGAAGGTCGCCGCCGTCACCGGGGTGCCCGCGCGGGCGCTGCGCGCGTACGGCAATGCCGAGCTCGCGATGCGCTCGGCCGACCCGGGCTGCCGCATCTCGTGGGCCACGCTCGCCGGCATCGGCCGCATCGAGTCGAACCACGGCCAGTACGGCGGTGCCGTGCTCGGTGCGGACGGCCGCCCGTCCAAGCCGATCATCGGCGTCCCGCTCGACGGTTCGTCGGGCGTGCGCGCCATCAGTGACACCGACGGCGGCCGCTTCGACGGCGACGCCGTGGCCGACCGGGCCGTGGGCCCGATGCAGTTCATCCCCAGCACCTGGCGCAAGTGGGCGGCCGACGGCAACGGCGACGGTCTCGGCGACCCGCAGCAGATCGACGACGCCGCGCTGGCCGCCGGGCGCTACCTGTGCGCGGGCGGGCGCGACATGGCCACGCCGTCGGGTTGGTGGTCGGGGATCCTGTCGTACAACAACTCCACGGAATACGCGCAGAAGGTCTTCGGCCTCGCCGATGGGTACGCGCAGTCGGCGAAGGCCGTGCGGGCCGGCTGAGACCCGTTCGTGCGAAATCCGGCCCGGCCCGAATTCCCGCTGGTGTGAAATCCGTGCGAACCGCGAGGTCACCGGCTGAGAGGCGGACCACGTGCGGGCCCGCCTCTCAGCTTCGGCCCCGGTTCCCAGTGCTAGCGTCAGGGCCGTGGCA
Source organism: Amycolatopsis sp. NPDC051372 (assembly GCF_040682095.1). Taxonomy (NCBI): domain Bacteria; kingdom Bacillati; phylum Actinomycetota; class Actinomycetes; order Pseudonocardiales; family Pseudonocardiaceae; genus Amycolatopsis; species Amycolatopsis sp. NPDC051372. The sequence continues at coordinate 209,012 of NZ_JBFBAF010000007.1, read as the reverse complement.
GTGAACTCCGGCCCGGCCGTGTCCCCGCTCGGGCGCAGGCTCCTGATCGCCGCGACGTGCGTGGTGAGCCTGCTGCTGTGCTGCGGGCTGGCGTGGTGGCAGTGGGACCGGTTCACCTCCGCCAACGGCACGTTCCAGAACCTCGGCTACGTGCTGCAGTGGCCGCTGTTCGGGCTGTTCCCCGCGTTCATGTTCTGGCGGATCAAGAAGCTGCGCGAACGGGAAGAGACTCAGGGCGAGAGCGCCGAGGCCCAGGCCGAGCAGGCCGCGGTCACCGTGCCCGCGCCAAGAGTCTCGACGCCCGCGCGTCCCCCGGCGCCCCGGCCCGTGGCCGAAGAGGACGACGAGCTCGCCGCGTACAACCGCTACCTGCGCGAGCTCAACGCCCGCGACCAGCAGGCCTGAACCACCACCTCGGAAGTGAGGACGAACCCATGACCACGAGCACCGACGGTGCGGCCCAGACCCGCCCGGCGCGACTGAACGGAGCCCTGGTGCGGTTCCGCACCACCGCGTGGATCACCGGTGTCGGCCTGCTCGTGCTGTGCGCGACGATGGTGATCGAGTACGGCTTCGGCAACGCCACGCCCGCCGCCGTGTACTCGCCGATCCACGGCGTCCTCTACATGATCTACCTGGCCTGCAGCATCGACCTCGCGATCAAGGCCCGCTGGTCGATCAAGAGCACGATCCTCGTGCTGCTCGCGGGCTGCGTCCCGTTCGTCTCGTTCATCGTCGAACGCCGCGTGACGCACCGGGTGCATGCGGGCAAGGACATCTTCTAAGCCGGCATCTTCTACGCCGTCACGGCCTTCCCCCGTCGGAAGGTCAAGGCGACCCCGACGGTGAGGGCGGCCAGCCCGCTCGCCGCGAGGAACGCGGCCGTCATCCCGTCGACCAGCAACGGTGTCCCGGTTGCTCCCGAAGCCGCGGCCGAACGCGTCGCCGCGCCGAACACCGTCACCAGGATCCCGAGGCCGAGCGTGCTGCCGACCTGCTGCATCGTCTGCAGCACGCCGCCCGCGGCCCCCGCGTCCTCGGCGGGCACGGTGGACATGATGATCACGTTGAGCGGCGAGAACGCCAGCCCGCCGCCGACGCCCATCAGCAGCAGCGGCCCGAGCAGTGAAGCGACGTACCCGCTGTCCGGCGTCAGCATCGACAGCCAGGCGACGCCGGAGACCATCAGCACCGTGCCCGTCACGGCCGGCGGCTTCGGCCCGAAGCGTGCGAGCAGGCGCGGCATGAGCCGGCTGAGCGTGAAGATCGACGCGGCCATCGGCAGGAACGCGAACCCGGTGGCCAGCGCGGCGAAGTGGCGCACGTCCTGCAGGAACTGCGTCAGGAAGAAGAACATCGACATCATCGCCATCGGCCCGAGGAAGAAGCTGGCGTAGGCGGCTGCGCGGTTGCGTTCGGCGAACAGCCACAGCGGGACCAGCGGATGGGCCACGCGCTGCTCCAGGAGCACGAAGGCGATCAGCAGTACCACCCCGGCCGCCAGCGCCGCCAGCGTGAGTGGCGCGCCCCAGCCGTCGGACGCGGCGTGGGTGAACGCCAGCACGAGCGACGCGACGCCGAAGGTGCCGAGCACGGCCCCGGGCACGTCGAGGTGCGCGGCCCGGCGCGGCGGCGCGGGCACGAACCGCGGCGCGAGCACGGCGATGGCCAGCCCGAACGGGACGTTGATGAACAGCGCGGCCCGCCACGAGATCCACTCGGTCAGCAGGCCGCCCACGATCAGGCCGATCGCGAACCCGCCGCTGGCGACGGCGGAGAACAGCGAAAGCGCGCGCACGCGGGCCTTGGCCTCGGTGAACGTGGTGGTGATCAGCGCGATCGTGCTCGGCCCCGCCATCGCGGCGCCGACGCCTTGGGCCACGCGCGCGGCGATCAGGAACCCGGCCGACGTGCTCAGCCCACCGGCCAGCGACGCGAGCGTGAACACGGCCGTGCCCAGCACGAACATCCGGCGGCGGCCGAACAGGTCGCCGGCGCGTCCGCCGAGCAGCAGCAGGCCGCCGAACACGAGGCTGTAGGAGGTCATCACCCACGACAGGCCGGTGGCGGAAAAGCCCAGGTCGGACTGGATGCGGGGCAGCGCCACGTTCATCACCGTGGCGTCGAGCATCAGCATGAGCTGGCAGGTCAGCACGATGGCGAGGACGAGCCCGGACGCGGCGGTCCGGTGTCTCGGCCTAGGCTCGGTCGACGAGGTTCGCTCGGTCAACTCGGTCAAAGGAGGACTCCCCAGAGAGGGACGAAGTAAGTGGAGAAACTCTCCACTTGGTTGCGTCCGCGATAATATGGAGAGTGTCTCCGGTTCCGCAAGGGAATTCGGAGAATCTCTCCGTTTCCGGGGAGCCGGGTGCGAGGAGGTGCGTGGATGACGGCGGAGGCAGCGCGGCCGATGCGAGCGGACGCCAAGCGGAACTACGACCGCATCGTCGCGACCGCGAAGGACGCCTTCGCGGAACACGGCGTCGACGTCCCGCTCGACGACATCGCCAAGCGCGCCGGCGTCGGCGCCGGCACGCTCTACCGCCACTTCCCGACGCGCGAGAAGCTGATGGAAGCCGTCTACCGCGACGAGATCGACCAGCTCGCCTCGCGCGCCGCCGTGCTCACCGCAGAGCTGCCGCCGTGGGAGGCGCTTCAGGCGTGGCTGGGGGAGCAGGTCGCGTACGTCATCGAGCGCCACGGCCTGGCTGCCCTGCTCAAGGCGTCGATCGACTCGGGCTCGGAGACGTTCCTCTGGTGCCAGACCCGCCTGCGCACCGCGTGCGGGGACCTGGTCGCCGCGGCCCAGGCCACCGGTGACGTCCGAGCCGACGTCTCGGGCACCGACGTCCTGCGCCTCGGCCACGGCATCGGCACGGCCGCGAAGAACGCTTCGGAGGAGGACGCGGCCCGCTTGATGAAGGTGATGATGGACGGCCTGCGCGGGTGAGCTTCGCGCCGGTGTCCGGCTTGCCTTGTCTGCGTGGGTCGATGTTCACCGTGGACGGTGCCGGCCGGCCGGAAGTGCCGCGGCCGCAGGAGAAGCTCGCCGCGTTCAGCGTGCCCGTGGTGGCCGGCTTCGGCAACCTCGCCCGCACCACGCTCTCGGAGTTCCCGCTCGCCGACGACCACTTCCGCCGGCCGGGCGGCGAGAGCCATGCGGCGCGGCAGCCGCGTTCGCAGCCGTCGAGGTGGCGGTGCCGACCGGCCAGGTCCTCGTGATCGGCCCGGCCGAGCGTGTCCGGAAGTGTCGGCTGCGCGCGCTGCCGGTCTGAAACCCGAGTCGTCCCAACAAGAAAAAGGGGCGAGCCCCATCCAGGGCCCGCCCCCTCTCACTGCTGCGAGTCCGTCAAGACCCGATGCCGGTCAAGGACCGGACCTCCATCTCGGCGTGCTTGGCCTCGTCCGCCTTCGAGCGGCCGACCATCGTGCCGATGAAGCCGCACAGGAACGAGAACGGGATCGAGACCAGGCCCGGGTTCTTGAGCGGGAACCAGTGGAAGTCCACGCTCTTGAAGATCGAGTCGGCGGCGCCGGACACGACCGGGGAGAACAGCACCAGGATCAGGCACGCGGCGAGGCCGCCGTAGATGCTCCACAGCGTGCCCGTGGTGTTGAACCGTTTCCAGAACAGCGAGTACAGCAGCGTCGACAGGTTGGCCGACGCGGCGACCGCCAGGGCGAGGGCCACGAGGAACGCGATGTTCTGGCCGTTGGCGAGAATGCCGCCGAGGATCGCCATCACGCCGACGACCAGGGCGGTCAGGCGCGCGACGCGGACCTCGTCGGCCGGTTCGGCCTTGCCGCGCTTGAAGATGTTCGCGTAGACGTCGTGGGCGAACGAGGCGGACGCGGTGATCGTCAGGCCCGCCACCACGGCGAGGATCGTGGCGAACGCGACGGCCGAGACGATGCCCAGCAGCAGCGTGCCGCCGATGTGCAGGGCCAGCAGCGGGGCCGCGGAGTTCTCGCCGCCGGGCGCGGCCTTGATCTCGTCGCTGCCCACGAGCGCCGCGGCGCCGAAGCCGATCACCAGCGTGCACAGGTAGAACACGAACATGCAGACGGTGGCCCAGACCACCGAGCGGCGAGCCTCGCGCGAGTTGGGCACGGTGTAGAAGCGCATCAGCACGTGAGGCAGCGACGCGACCCCGAGCACGAGCGCGAGCGACAGCGACACGAAGTCCAGGCGTGTGGTGCCGCTGCCCCCGTACGAGCCGCCGGGCTCGAGCAGCTGCGTGCCCATCGGGCTGCGGTCGGTGGCCGCGGTGAGCAAGTTGGAGAAGTTGAAGCCGTACTTGCCCAGCAGGAACACGGTGATCAGCGTCGCGGCCACGAGCAGGATGCTCGCCTTGATGATCTGCACCCAGGTGGTGCCCTTCATGCCGCCGACGAGGACGTAGACGACCATCACGAGGCCGACCACCCCGATGACCAGCGCCTGGCCGAGCCGCGAGTGCACGTCGAGCAGCAGCGCGACGAGACCGCCGGCGCCCGCCATCTGCGCGAGCATGTAGAAGAACGAGATCACGAGCGTCGACGTGGCCGACGCCGCGCGTACCGGGCGCTGCTTCATCCGGAAGCTCAGCACGTCGCCCATCGTGAAGCGGCCGGTGTTGCGCAGCAGTTCGGCGATCAGCAGCAAGTCGACCAGCCACGCGACCAGGAAGCCGATGGAGTACAGGAACCCGTCGTAGCCGTGGATCGCGATGGCGCCCGCGATGCCCAGAAACGATGCGGCGGACAGGAAGTCGCCCGAGAGCGCGATGCCGTTCTGCCGCCCGGTGAAGGCGCTGTCGGCCGCGTAGTAGTCGGCGGTGGTCTTCTTGCCGCGGTTGCCCGCGCGGTACACGACGAACAGGGTGATCGCGACGAACAGTGCGAACACCCCGGTGTTCACGAGCGGGTTGCTCGCCGGCACGCTCTCGGCGAGCTCGGTGGTGGTCACTGGCGGGTTCCTTCCGTCACGGCGGCCCGTTCCCTCAGCTCGGCGACCCGCGGGTCCACCTCCCGGTTCGCGAACCGGACGTAGAGGAGCGTGATCAGCGCCGTGGTTGCGAACTGCGCGAGGCCGAGCAGCATGCCCACGTTGACGAGCCCGAACACGCGGGTGCTCATGAAGTCGTTCGCGTACGCGGCCAGCACCACGTAGGTCAGGTACCAGACGAAGAAGCCGGCGCTCATCGGGAACACGAATCTGCGGAACCGCCGGCGCAGCGCGGTGAACTCGGGGCTGCGCTGGATGAGGTCGTAGTCGGGACCGCGCCGGGTCGACGGCGCCGGCTCCACGCCCTCGCGGGCGAACATGGCCGGCAGCTGTCCGGTCTCCTCGAGCGGGGTGCTCGCCGCGGGGGTGTTCGCGACGTTGTGCATGGCTGCCTCCGGCAACTTGCGTCCGTGGCGGTGGCCGGGTCGGGGCCCCTCGTTCGAGTGGCACCCGGTCTGCCCTTGCGGACTGGGAGGCGGCCATAGTAACGACGGCGTCTCGCCCGAGAAAAAGCCGGTTCTCCGGAAGGGTCTCCGGAATTCGTTTTCCGGCTGGAAATGTTCGAAAACGACACCGTCAATGAAGATCACGAACAGATCACTCGTAATAGTGAGAGCGTATGTCACGCCACGTTGTCGCAGCTGAGGAACGCTGCGGCAAATGGTCGAGTTGCGAACAATGATCGGACGAATACCGTGACACGGGGTAGTCAAAGTGCGGGGCCGGCGCCCCGGTCCGGCGTCCCTCCGGTGGGGTCGGGGCGAGGATTCGCTGGCCAGTGACCGATCGCGAAAGAAATCACCGGGTCGGGCGGCGAGTTGCTGCCAGACCACAACATCGGGTTCATCTTTGGGGGTGGCCCACCCGATGGGGGCACGGAGCGTAGATCCTCTGAGGGATTCGACTACCCTGCGTGGGCTGATCGGGTGACGGCCGGACGCCGTGACCCGGAGCAACCGGTAACTGGAATTCCCTCTTCGGCCCCGCCCGGGGTCCAATCCCCGCCCGAGGCCTGGGCCGAATCGACTTTTCCCAGGTCAGCCGTGCGAAGCGGAAGAGAATATCCCCGGCCGGGATTGGTGTACGATTCTTTGGCCCAGCTGACCGCAGCGATCGATAGGCACAGACAAGTTGACCTCGACCACCGCCGTGCAGTACGCAACTTGCGCCGTGCACGTGCAAAGTCCCGGGAAGCAGCACGCCGGTGATCACGGTGTCAGGTCTGCACGGTCGTGTCCTCACGGGGTCGATCGCGCGGGTCGGCGGAATGCCGTGGACCGTTCCGGGAGTACCGGAAGTCACCCACGAGCAGCCACGACGCGGGACAGGGAGTCACTTTCGTGACCGTTGCAGGAGATGGCCAGGTGCCTGTTGAGAAGCTGCTCGGCCGCCCGCCCCGGCGACCGAGCCGGTCCTCGGGCTGGCGAGCGGCGCTGCGCTGGCGGGACTGGAGCATTCCGGTCAAGCTCTCGGCGGTGACGCTGGTCCCCATCGTCCTCGCGCTGGTGCTGGGCATTACCGCGATCGTGGGACAGGTCAGCCGTTCGGATGACTACGAGCGGATCGACAAGCTGGTCGGCCTGAGCACCCAGCTGCGCAACCTCACCGACGGCCTGCAGAAGGAGCGCACGCTCACCGCGGCGCAGCTCACCGCGGGCACCGCCGGCGTCACGCCCGAGCTGAAAGCCGCCCGCGCGGCCACCGACGCCGCGGTCGAACCATTCATCACGGCGGCGAACCGCGTCGGCGGATCCGAGTCCAGTGTGTCCGGTGCCGTGAACTCGGCGACCGCGCAGGTCAACGAGATCGCCGTGATCCGCCAGCAGGTCGGCGCCGGCCTGCTCGACGCCGCCGAGGCGGTGGGCGACTACAACGCCGTGACCGGTGCCCTCATCGGGGCCGACACCGCGGTGGCCGCCGGTGCCAGCGCCGACGCGCTGGGCGGCACGGCGAACGCCCTGCACGACCTCGAGGCCGCCAAGGAACAGGTCTCGGTCAGCCAGGCGCTGGTGTCCTATGGCATCGAGAAGCACACGCTGGAACCGCAGCAGCTCAGCGATGTCCGCGACGCCGAACTGCGGTACGACGACCGCATCGACGACTTCAACGCGGCCTCCACCGCGCCGCAGCGCCAGGACCTCGAGAGCACGCTCAAGCCCGACACCGCCTACGACCGCAAGCGCATGGTCGGCATCGTCCTCGGCGAGCAGGGCCCCACGAGCGACCAAGGGCTGTCGCAGGTCCAGTCGCAGGAGTGGAACAACGCGTCCAACGCGGTGGTCGGGCAGCTCTCCGAGGTCGGCAACCGCATGAGCGCCGACGCCACCGCCGCGTCCGCCGCTCTGGTCGAGGACGCCAGCAGCAGCGCGGGTCTGCTCGCGGTGCTGCTGTTCGCCGCGATGGTCGCCGCCGCGGCCGTCGTCTTCCTCATCACGCGCCAGATCCTGCGGTCGCTGCGGACCCTGCGCCGCAGCGCGCTCGACGTCGCCGAGAAGGACCTGCCCGCCGCCGTCCGCAACATCCAGGAAGGCCGCGCGCAGAGCGTCGAGGTCGAGCCGGTGCCCGTGCGGGCGTCCGACGAGATCGGCGAGGTCGCGCGCGCGTTCGAGAAGGTGCACAGCCAGGCGCTGCGGCTCGCGACCGAGCAGGCCGCGATGCGCGCGGGCTACAGCAGTGTGTTCGTCAACCTCTCGCGCCGCAGCCAGAGCCTCGTGCAGCGCCAGCTGCAGCTGATCGAGCGGCTGGAGCGCGACGAGGAGGACGCCGACCAGCTCGCCACGCTCTTCCAGCTCGACCACCTCGCCACCCGGATGCGGCGCAACAACGAGAACCTGATGGTCCTCTCCGGCGCCGAGCCGGGCCGCCGCTCGGGTCAGCCCGTGGCCGCGCACGACGTGCTGCGCGCCGCCGTGTCGGAGATCGAGCAGTACCAACGAGTCTCGGTGCAGCAGCCGCCGGCGGTGAAGATCGTCGGGTTCGCCGCGAGCGACGTCCAGCGCCTCATCGCGGAGCTGCTCGACAACGCCACCGCGTTCTCCGCGCCGGAGACGCAGGTGACCGTGGCGACGCGCCTGGCCGACGACGGCTCGCTCAACGTCGACATCCTCGACAAGGGCATCGGCATGAACGAGTACGAGGTGGTCGAGGCCAACGGCCGCCTCACCGAGGCCGGCTCGGTCGACCTCGCGACCTCGCGCCGCATGGGCCTGTTCGTCGTCGGCCGCCTCGCCGGGCGCCACCGCATCGGCGTCTCGCTGCACGGTGGCAAGGACATCGTCGGCGTGCGGGCCACCGTGCTGGTCCCGCCTGAGCTGGTCATGACCGGTGCCGCGCTGGAGAACCCGCCGCAGCAGGCCGGCCCGTTCGGCAGCGTCGCCGCACCTCCCGCGAGCCCCGGCGGCCTGCCGCGCCGCCAGCGTCCAGTCAACGGCTCGGCGCGTCCGGCCGTGGACCGCACGCTCGTGCCTCAGCAGCCGAACCAGGGGGCCGACGAGCAGCAGCTGTGGCCCTCGGCGAGCGACCTCGCCGGATTCGCCAACGGCCACACCGTCGACCCGGGCGTGCGCCCGCCGTCGGATCTCGAGATCTCCGGGACCGCGCTGTTCAGCCCGATCACGCGCGACGACGCGCCGCCGGCCAAGCCGCCGGTGCCGCAGCTGCCGCAGATCGTCGACGTGCCGCCGCCCCGTCCGGAGCCGGAGCCCGAAGCGCGCCCGGAGCCCGCCGACGAGCGTGCCCGCGAGCTGCCCTCGGGCAAGGATCTGTTCTCCGCCAACGGAACCACCCTGAGCGAGTGGTGGAACGAGGCGGCGCAGAAGGTGCCGGAGGTGCCGCCGCCCACGGCCGCCGAGACCACGATCGAGAACACGCCGATCTTCGACGAGATGCTCTCGGTCTGGTTCCGCTCGCCCGCGCCGCCCGCGGACGAGACGCCGGCCAAGACCGGTACAGACCAGCCCGCGGCCGAGCCGGTCGCGAAGCCCGGCGAGTCCGGTGAACCCGGTGAACCCGGTGAATCCGGTGAATCCGGTGAATCCGGTGCGGACACCGACGGCACGGCCGGCGCGAAGACCGAGCCGAAGCCGGGGGAGCAGCCGCCGGCCGACGTGGCGAAGCCGGAGCCCGGCGTCGCCCCGGTGACCACGCCGGAGCAGGACGAGCGCAACTGGGACTTCGCGAGCGACGAGAACTGGCGCACCGTCCAGGCCGCCACCCAGGTCGAGCCCACGGCGTTCACGAAGGCGGGCCTGCCGCGCCGCCGCCGGGGCGAGCAGCTCATGCCGGGCAGTGCGACGCCGGACCAGCTGCCCGCCGCGGAGTCGGCCGCACTGGGCCTGCCGGTTCGCGACCCGGCCGACGTCCGCGGTCGTCTCACCAGCTTCCAGCGCGGGGTGAACCGTGGCCGGCAGCAGGTCCGCGACGGGGTCGTCGAGCTGGTCACCGAACAGCAGGGTCTGGGCGCCGCGGCGCTCGACCGCCTCGAGGGCGAGCCCGGCACCGGGTTCGCGGCCCCCGGTTTCGGTCCGGCTGCCGAGCAGACCGGTGAGACCCCGGTGGACCGCCCGGGCGTCGCGCACGCGTTCGGCATCGGTGGTCCGGACCAAGGTCCGGTGGGAGACAACGAGACCACGGCCGAGTACCCCGGTTTCGTCGGTGCCCTCGACGCGGCGGTGGCCGCGGCGGAAGCCGCCGAGCAGGCTGGGCGGCCCGAGCAGACCGGTCAGTCCATTGAGACTTCGGCGGACCGCCCGGCCGTCGCGAACGCTTTCAGTACGGCCCAGCCGGTAACCCCCGCGGACGAGCGCGAGCAGGACGGCGAGACCCGGCCGGACCGTCGCGGCGTCGCGGGTGTGTTCGGCGCGGCCCGCACCGCTCAGCCCGAGCCCGCGGCGGACCAGCCGGTGCCGCCCGCGTTCGACCCGCAGGGCGGGTGGCCGACCCCGACCGAGACCAACGGCAATGGCAGCAACGGCAACGGCACGGCGACCCGCCCGTCGCCCACCCCACGCCCGACGCGTCGCCCCGACGACGAGGTGCCCGGCCGCCCCGCGGCGCCCGAGTCGTTGCCCACCCGGCGGCCGGCCGCCAGCAACCTGCCGCCCGGACCGCCGGCCGTCGACCCGGGCCAGGTGCCCGCCGCGGTCGCGAACCTGGAGGCCGCCGCGGCCGGGACACCCGCCACGGAGTGGGCTTTCGGGTCCGACGAGGGCTGGCGGACGGTCCAATCGGTGTCCCAGTCGACGCCCTCTTCGTTCACTTCGGCAGGATTGCCCCGGCGCCGCCGCGGGGAGCAGCTGCTCCCCGGGAGCGCTCCGCCGCCCGCCGGAGCGGCGAACCCTCGTCCGACTCGCGACGCGCACGACGTGCGTGGCCGCCTGAGCAGTTTCCAACAGGGCATCCAGCGCGGCCGGCACCGCACTGGGCAGGCCACTGAGACCAACCACGAAACACTGGAGGGTGAATGACCTCGCCGAGTACGGCTCAGCCGCAGCAGAACCAGTTCGGCTGGCTGGTGAACGACTTCGCCGAGCGGGTCCCGGGTGTGGCGCACGCCGTGGTGGTGTCGGCCGACGGGCTCCTCCTCACGGCCTCCAACCGCCTGCCGCTCGATCGCGCCGACCAGCTCGCCGCTGTCGCCTCCGGGCTCGTGAGTCTCACTCAGGGTGCGGCCCGCTGCTTCGAGGCGGGTGCGGTGAACGAGACCGTGGTCGAGATGGAGCTCGGCATCATGGTGCTGATGTCCATCAGCGACGGTTCGTGCCTCGCGATCCTCGCGGCGCCGAACTGCGACATCGGCCAGGTGGCCTACGAGATGACGATGCTCGTGGACCGCGTCGGGCAGATCCTGACCCCGGAACTCCGTGCGCAGCTGCAGGGCGCGGGTGGGTCGCTGATCGGTGAACCGGTGGGATGATTACGCGATGAGCACGGGGCCCGGATTATTCGGCGGAGAGCCCGGAGACAGCGAGGAACCCCCGCGCGCGGGGGCTCCCGGTGCTGCCCGCGTTGAGGACGACGGCACCTTCGCCGACCTCCTCAACGGCTTCAGCCTCGATTCGGGCCGCTCGCGCAAGAAGCGGAAGAAGACCGGTAAGGAGTCCCAGTCCCCCGAACCCCCGCCCGCGGGAGCGCACGCGGCGGAGGAACCGCCGGCGGCGCCAGTGCCGCCGGCCGAGTTAGGAGATCGAGTGACCTCTCTAGTCTCTCCACCGGGCAGTACCGATGCGGATGGGCCTAGACCAGGCGGGCTCTTCGACCCCGGACCGCCCAGCGGCGAGTTCGTGATGCCCGCCGCGTTCACCCGGCCGGATCGAACCGATCGGGTGGACCCGGCCGAGGAGACGTCGATCGTGCGGCCGTACGCTCTCACCGGCGGCCGGACCCGGGCGAACTACGCGCTCGAGCTGGAGACGCTGATCTCCACCAATGACCACGTCGTCGCGGGGGGCTTCCCCGAGGCGGCGGCCGAACAGATCGAGAGCATCTCGATCATGGAAGAGTGCCGGACCCCGCGCTCGGTCGCCGAGATCGCGGCGATCCTGCGGGTGCCACTGGGTGTCGCCAGGGTGCTGATCAGTGACGCGGCCGACGCGGGCCTCGTCACCGTGCACCGGACGATTTCGGGCAATGACGGCGCCGAAGCACACTTGATGTTGATGGAAAGGGTTTTGAGTGGACTCCGTCGGCTTTAAGGCACCGCGGGAAACCGCGCCCCCGACCATGACATCGGCGAAGATCGTGGTGGCGGGCGGCTTCGGAGCGGGCAAGACGACTTTTGTGGGCTCGGTGTCGGAGATCGTTCCGCTCACCACCGAGGCGATGATGACCGACGCGAGCCGCGGCATCGACAACCTCGACCAGACCCCGAACAAGACGACCACCACGGTCGCCATGGACTTCGGCCGCGTGTCGCTCGACGCCGACCTGATCCTGTACCTGTTCGGGACCCCGGGCCAGCAGCGCTTCTGGTTCATGTGGGACGACCTGGTGCGGGGCGCCATCGGTGCGATCGTGCTGGCCGACACCCGCCGCCTGGCGGACTCGTTCGCGCCGATCGACTTCTTCGAGGACCGCGGCCTGCCGTACATCGTCGGCGTCAACACCTTCGACGGGGTGCTGGAGCACGACATCAACGACGTGCGCGAGGCGCTGTCGATCGACCCCAGCATCCCCATCGTCCGCTGTGACGCGCGGGACCGGGAGTCGACGAAGCAGACGCTGATCACGCTCGTCGAGTACGCCATGCGGCAGTGGATCGCCTTGCGGGCGGCCAAAACCCGGTGACCCTGTCCTTCAGTGCTGCTGCGGCCGGGTCACCTCACTTCGGTGGCCCGGCGGTACCGCAGCAGCACCACGGCATCGTCGATCACGCGGGACTCGACGAGCCGCAGGCCTAGCCGCTCGGCATCGACGGCGAACGGCCGCTTGTCTCCGCCCAGCACCACCGGGTGCACGAGCACGTCGTACTCGTCGATCAGCCCGAGCCGGCTCAGCTGCGCGGGCACGTCGGCGCCGCCCATGAGCAGGATGTCCTTGGCGTGCCGCGCTTTCAGTGCCGTGACCTCCTCGGTCAGGTCGCCGCTGAGCACCTCGGTGTCCCACCCGGGCTCGGTGAGCGTGCGCGAGAAGACGACCTTCGGGGTCTTCCGCCACACCGGCGCGAACGCGATGTCGTGCGGATCGTCCGAGATGGACTCCGCGCGCGGCCAGAAGCCCGCCATCATGTCCCACACCCGCCGCCCGTAGGCGAACACGGCGGCGCGCTCGGAGAGCTCGTGCGAGTGGGCCGACAGCTCCGGTCCCATCCGCGGCCAGTCGAACTCGCCGTTCGGGCCCTCGACGCAACCGTCGACCGAGACGTGCACGTAGTACACCAGCTCACCCATGACCAGGCTCCTTCACCGAGTGGCGTCCCTGCCGGACGCCGTTCAGCCTACGGTCGGAGCCGGTCGCCGCGACCGGACATCGGTGGCGAAGGAACCTTGCCGAGGCAGCGGAAACGGGCCGATCCCCCAGGAATCGGCCCGCTTCCGCGGTGAACTCTCTGCGCCCTCAATATTCGTCGTGCCTTCGCCACCAGCCGCCCGGCTCGTCGGAGCCGCGGGACTCCTCCTCCCACGCCTCCTGCCGGCCGAACGGCGTGATGTCGAGGTAGCGGTGCGAAGCCAGGAAGGTCTCGGCGCCGCGGCCACTGGTGAAGTACGTGCGGTAGACGTCGTCGCCGTCGCGCAGGAACACGCTGATCCCGAAGAACCGGCCGACGCCGCAGTCCTCGGTGAAGTCGCTGCCGTTCGCCGAGACCCATGGCAAGTCCCAGCCCATGCGGGCCTTGTAGCGCTCGATCTCGGGCAGCGTCGCGGGCGCGGTGACGACGAACGTGACGTCGCGGGCGTTGAGGTGCGCCAGGTGCGGCACGTTGTCCACGACCATCGAGCAGCCGGGGCACCCCGCTTCGTCGCCGGGGTGCAGCATGAAGTGGTAGACGATCAGCTGACGCCGGCCGTCGAACAGGTCCAGCAGGCTCTTCCGGCCCTCGGCCGAGGTGAACTCGTACGCCTTGTCGAAGCGCACCATCGGCAGCCGGCGCCGCTCGGCGGTGAGGTGGTCGGCCGCCTTCATCAGTTCCTTCTCCTTGACCAGCAAGGCATCGCGTTCGGCCTGCCAGTCCTGGGCGGACACGACGCGGGGGAGTGCGGTGGTCATCGGGCCTCCTCGAGGTGGTGGGCGAGCTTTTCGAAGGTGGAGCTCCAGCCGTCCTGGTGGCCGGCGCGCTCTTCCTCGGTCGGGAACGGCGCCTGGTGGAACGTCATTTCGGTCTTGTCGCCGACCTCGGTGAACGTGATGGTCACGACCGTCTCGCCGACCACGTCGTCGGGCTGGTCCCACGAGAACGTGAACACGAGCCGCCCGGGTGGGCTGATCTCGCGGTAGGCGCCCTGCATCCAGCGCTCGACGTCGTACTCGTCGCTGTGGATCCGCGCGCGCCACGTGCCGCCGGGCCGCAGGTCGATCGTGACTCCCGAGGCGGCGAACTTCTCCGGGCCGAGCCAGCTCGCGAGGCGTTCCGGCTCGGTCCACGCGCGGAACACCAGCTCCCGTGGGGCGTCGAACACGCGCGTGATGGTCAGGTCCCGTTGTGTCATGACTCGGTCTCCTTCCGGGGCTCCTGCAGGAGCCGCAGGTGCGAGTCCAAGCGGTCGAACCCCGCCTCCCAGAACTGCCGGTACTCGTTCACCCAGTCGGCCACGACCACGAGCGGCTTCGTCTCGAGCCGGCACGGGCGCCACTGGCGCATCCGGCCGCGGGTGATGAGCCCGGCCGCTTCCAGCACCTTCAGGTGTTTCGACACCGCCTGCAGGCTCACCTCGAACGGCTCGGCCAGCTCGTTCACCGTCGCCTCGCCCCGGGCGAGGCGGGCGAGGATGGCCCGCCGGGTGGGGTCCGCCAGCGCGGCGAAGGTGGTGCTGAGCTGATCAGTGGCCATCGGTACTCAATCGCTTGGTTGATTAACTTGTAGGTTGAATATAGCTTCCAGCTGGCTCCTGTCAACCGCGCGAGGAACCGGCTTGAGACCTGCGTCACCGCCGCTCGGGTTTCCAATAGTAGGAAGTCCAAGTATTTTGGAAGGATGAGCAGCGACCTCTACCGCCCCGAGAACCCGGTCCGGTTCGTCACCGCGTCGAGCCTGTTCGACGGTCACGACGCCTCGATCAACATCATGCGGCGGATCCTGCAGTCGCAGGGTGCCGAGGTCGTGCACCTCGGGCACAACCGCTCGGTCGACGAGGTGGCCACCGCCGCCGTCACCGAAGACGTGCAGGGTATCGCCATCTCCGCCTACCAGGGCGGCCACGTCGAGTACTTCTCCTACCTGGTCGAGCTGCTGCGCGAACGCGGCGCGGGGCACATCAAGGTGTTCGGCGGCGGGGGCGGCGTGATCGTCCGCGAAGAGATCGACCTGCTGCACTCGCGTGGCGTGGCGCGGATCTTCTCGCCCGAGGACGGCTACGAGATGGGCCTTCCGGGCATGATCAACTCGATGATCAAGGCCTGCGACGTGGACCTCTCGGCTCAGCCGCCGGTGTCTGTCGACAAGCTGCTCTCCGGCGACGTGCCGGCGCTCGCGCGGGTGATCACCCAGCTGCAGCGTGAAAAACTGCCCGAAGACTGGCTCGCCGCGATCACGGAGGCCGCCGAGAAGCGCCACGTGCCCGTGCTCGGCATCACCGGCACCGGCGGTTCCGGCAAGTCGTCGCTGACCGACGAGCTCATCCGCCGCTTCCGCCTCGACCAGGAGGACAAGCTGCGGATCGCGGTGCTCGCCGTGGACCCGTCGCGGCGCAAGGGCGGCGGCGCGCTGCTCGGCGACCGCATCCGGATGAACTGCCTCGGCGGCTCACCGGTGTATTTCCGCTCCATCGCCACCCGCACCGCAAGCGGCGAGATTCCGGCCGGGCTGCGCGAGTCGATCCTCGCGTGCAAGGCCGCGGGCTACGACCTCGTGATCGTGGAGACGCCGGGCATCGGCCAGGGCGACGCGGGCATCGTCGACTACGTGGACGAGTCGCTGTACGTGATGACGCCCGAGTTCGGCGCCGCGTCGCAGCTGGAGAAGATCGACATGCTCGACTTCGCCGACGTCGTGGCCATCAACAAGTTCGAGCGCCGCGGCGCCGAGGACGCCCGCCGCGACGTCGCGCGCCAGCTGGTGCGCAACCGCGAGGCCTTCGACAAGGCTCCCGAGGACATGCCGGTGTTCGGCACGAGCGCCGCGAAGTTCAACGACGACGGCGTGACCGCGCTGTACCAGAACCTGCGCGACCAGCTCGCCGAGCGCGGGCTGTCGGTGTCGGCCGGCGTGCTGCCCGCCGTCGAGGGCAAGGTGTCCACCGACGCGAGCACGGTCATCCCGGGCAACCGGGCGCGCTACCTCTCGGAGATCTCCGAGGCCGTGCGCGGCTACCACGAGCAGACCGAGAAGCAGGTCGCCGCCGTGCGCAAGCGCGAGCACCTGGCCGCCGCGAAGGTCGCACTGTCTGAAGTGGACGCGTCCACCGACGCGCTGGACGGGCTGCTCGCCGCCGCCGAGTCCGATGTGGACGGCGAGACCACCCAGCTGCTGGAGCGGTTCCAGGCGTTGTCGGAGGAGTACCGCGAGGACGAGCTCGTGGTGAAGGTCCGTGACAAGGAACTGCGCACGCAGCTGTGGCGCGACACGTTGTCGGGCAACCGGATCCCGCGCGTCGCCCTGCCGCGCTACACCGAGTCCGGTGAGCTGCTCTCGTTCCTGCGCCGTGAACACCTGCCCGGGTACTTTCCCTACACGGCAGGCGTGTTCCCGTTCAAGCGCGACGGCGAGGACCCGGCGCGCATGTTCGCCGGCGAGGGCGACGCATTCCGCACCAACCGCCGGTTCAAGCTGCTTTCGGCCGACTCCGAGGCCAAGCGCCTGTCCACGGCGTTCGACTCCGTGACCCTCTACGGCCACGACCCCGACACCCGCCCGGACATCTACGGCAAGGTCGGCACCTCAGGCGTCTCGATCGCGACGATCGAGGACATGAAGGTGCTCTACGACGGCTTCGACCTCACCGCGCCGAACACCTCGGTGTCGATGACGATCAACGGCCCGGCGCCGACGATTCTCGCGTTTTTCCTCAACACCGCGATCGACCAGAAACTCGATGCCTTCCGCGCCGAGCACGGCCGCGAGCCGTCCGCGGAGGAGTCCGCCGAGCTGCGCGCGTGGGCGCTGAAGAACGTGCGCGGCACCGTGCAGGCCGACATCCTCAAGGAAGACCAGGGACAGAACACCTGCATCTTCTCCACGGAGTTCAGCCTGCGCATGATGGCGGACATCCAGGAGTGGTTCATCCAGCACGCGGTGCGCAACTTCTACTCCGTTTCGATTTCCGGCTACCACATCGCCGAAGCCGGGGCGAACCCCATCTCGCAGCTGGCTTTCACGCTGTCCAACGGGTTCACCTACGTCGAGTCCTACCTCGCGCGCGGGATGGACATCAACGACTTCGCGCCCAACTTGTCGTTCTTCTTCTCCAACGGCATGGACGCCGAGTACTCGGTGCTCGGCCGGGTGGCGCGGCGGATCTGGGCCGTGGCCATGCGCGAGCGCTACGGCGCCAACGAGCGGTCGCAGAAGCTCAAGTACCACGTGCAGACCTCGGGCCGCTCGCTGCACGCGCAGGAGATGAGCTTCAACGACATCCGCACCACGCTGCAGGCGCTGTGCGCGCTCTACGACAACGCGAACTCCTTGCACACCAACGCGTTCGACGAGGCCATCACCACGCCGTCGGAGTCGTCGGTGCGCCGCGCGATGGCGATTCAGATGATCATCAACAAGGAGTGGGGCCTGTCGAAGAACGAGAACCCGTTGCAGGGCTCGTTCATCATCGACGAGCTCACCGACCTGGTCGAGGAAGCCGTGCTGGTCGAGTTCGATCGGATCTCCGAGCGCGGCGGCGTGCTCGGCGCGATGGAGACGGGTTACCAGCGCGGCAAGATCCAGGACGAGTCGATCCTCTACGAGCGCAAGAAGCACGACGGCACGCTGCCGATCATCGGCGTCAACACCTTCCGCAACCCGCACGCGGGTGAGGAGGACGTGGAGGTCGAGCTGGCCCGCGCCACGGAGGACGAGAAGAAGTCCCAGCTCGACCGGCTCGCCGATTTCCAGCACCGCCACGCCGAAGACGCTCAGCAGGCGCTGAAGGCTCTGCGCGAGGCGGCGACCCGCGGCGGCAACCTGTTCGGGGTGCTGATGGATGCCGCGCGGGTCTGTTCGCTCGGCCAGATCACCGACGCGTTCTTCGAGGTCGGCGGTCAGTACCGGCGCAACGTCTGACGCGCCTTCGAACGAAAGGGCCGGATCACGCGCGTTCGGCGGCCAGCTGCCAGGCCGGCGCGCGGATCCGGCCCTGCTCGTCCTGCTCCAGCTCGTCCAATGCGGTGAGGTCGCCGTCCTCGCCCGGCTGGATCGTGCGAGCTGCGTCGCGCAGCTCTTCCAGCGTGAGGGAAGTGGTGTAGAGCGCCGGGTCCAAGCTGGTGATCCGCCAGCCGCGGCCGACGGTCTCCCGCAGGTTCCGTTCGCCGATCCGGAACGGCCCGGGGAAGCTCTCGGGCACCGCTTCGGAAAAGCAGAGCAGGTGCAGCCGCGCTCCGGGGCGCGTGACCCGGACGAGCGCGGCGATGTAACTGCGCCGCTGCTCTTCGGTCAGGCAGTGGTAGAGCGCGCTGTCGAGGACGGTGTCGAATCGGCCCTCGAAGCCCTCCAACCGGGTGGCGTCGGCGACCTCGAAGCTGATCTCCAGCCCTTTCGCCGCGGCCCGTGCCTGTGCTTCGCGAAGGGCTGTCGGGGCGCCGTCGACGCCAGTCACGTGGTGTCCGCGCGAGGCGAGGAACACGGCGTTTTCGCCGAGCCCGCAGCCGACGTCGAGCACCTCACCGCGGAACCCGCCGGCCCCCTCGAGAGCGACCAGCGCCGGCTGCGGGGCCTTGATGTCCCACGGCACGGTGCCGCCCAGCGGGCTCTGGCCCTGGTACACCTGCTCGAAGTCGGTGTTCTCGGCGCTCATGGCGGACCTCCTTTTCAACAAGTGCTGATTTTTATCGTGCCGACCGATCCGGTGAGGTGTCAACCGCCGTGGGAATAGCGCGTCGCCGCAGCGGGTAGAACGAGGCATGGACTTCGGGATCTCCACGTTCGTGACCGATGAAGGCATCCGCCCCGACGTGCTGGGTGAGGCGCTGGAAGAGCGGGGTTTCGACTCGCTGTTCCTCGCCGAGCACTCGCACATCCCCGTGAGCCGGGAGAGCCCTTACCCCGGTGGCGGTGACCTGCCCGGGAAGTACAAGCGCACGCTGGACCCGTTCATCGCGCTGACCGCGGCGGCCGTGAACACGTCGAACCTCGTGCTGGGCACGGGCATCGCGCTGCTGATCCAGCGCGACGTGATCCACACGGCCAAGGAGGTCGCCTCACTCGACCTGGTGTCGCGCGGCCGGGTGGCGTTCGGCGTCGGCGTGGGCTGGAACCGCGAGGAGATGGCCAACCACGGCACGGACCCGACCACTCGTGGCGCGCTGATCGACGAGCAGCTCGAGGCGCTCAAGGCCGTCTGGACGCAGGACGAGGCCGCCTACCACGGCAAGTTCGTGGACTTCGACCCGATTTTCGCGTGGCCCAAGCCCGTGCAGAAGCCGCACCCGCCGATCTACATCGGTGGCGAGAGCCCGGCCGCACTGCGCCGGCTGGCCCGCCTCGGCGACGCGTGGCTGCCGCGCCAGCAGACGCCGTCCGACGAGATCAAGCGCGTGCGCGAATGGCTCGCCGAGCAGGGCCGTACCGACGTGCCGTTCACCGTTTTCGGGGGCGGGCCCGACGCCGACGCGGTGAAGCGCTTCGCCGAAGCCGGCGTGGAGCGCTACACGTTCATGCTGCCGACGCTGCCGGAAGCCCAGACGCTGGCCGCGCTCGACGACCTCGCCCGGCTCGCGGCGAGCCACCGGTGAACCGTGGTTCGATGATCCAATGAAGTTCGGGATCTCCACATTCGTGACCGATGAAGGCATCCGCCCCGATGTGCTGGGTGAGGCGCTGGAGGAGCGGGGCTTCGACTCGCTGTTCCTCGCCGAGCACTCGCACATCCCCGTGAGCCGCGAGACCCCGTACCCGGGCGGCGGTGACCTGCCGCGGGTGTACTACCGCACGCTGGACCCGTTCGTGGCGCTCACCGCCGCGGCGGTGAACACGTCGAACCTGGTGCTGGGCACCGGCGTTGCGCTTCTGGTGCAGCGCGACGTGATCCACACGGCCAAGGAGATCGCTTCGCTGGACCTCGTGTCGCGCGGGCGCGTGGCGCTGGGCGTCGGTGTGGGCTGGAACCGGGAGGAGATGGCCAACCACGGTACGGACCCGGCCACCCGGGGCGCGCTGATGGACGAGCAGCTCGAGGCGTTGAAGGCGATCTGGACGCAGGACGAGGCGTCCTACCACGGCAAGCACGT
The DNA here is from genome assembly GCF_040682095.1 of Amycolatopsis sp. NPDC051372. Lineage (NCBI taxonomy): Bacteria > Bacillati > Actinomycetota > Actinomycetes > Pseudonocardiales > Pseudonocardiaceae > Amycolatopsis > Amycolatopsis sp. NPDC051372. The sequence goes on along the minus strand of NZ_JBFBAF010000007.1, from coordinate 188,998 downwards.
GAACTTCGATCCGATCTTCGCGTGGCCCAAGCCGGTGTCGAAGCCGCACCCGCCGATCTACATCGGCGGTGACAGCCGTGCCGCGGTGCGCCGGCTGGCTCGCCACGGCGACGCCTGGATGCCGATCTCCTCGACGACGAGCGAAGCCATCCGCCGCGTGCGCGGGGAGCTGGCGGAGCTGGGGCGGACGGACGTGCCGGTGACGGTTTTCGGCGGTGCGGCCGACGCGGACACCGTGAAGCGGTACGCCGCGGCCGAGGTGGAGCGCTACACCTTCATGCTGCCCACGCTGCCGGAAGCCGAGACGCTGGCCGCGCTCGACGGCTTCGCGCGGCTCGCGGCGGACCACGGGATGGCCTCGTGAAGTTCGGGATCTTCAGTTTTGTGACCGACGAGGGCATCCGGCCCGACGCGCTCGCGCGCGGGGTCGAGGAACGCGGGTTCGACTCGCTGTTCGTCGGGGAGCACTCGCACATCCCCGCCGACCGGCAGTCGCCGTACCCGGCGGGCGGGGAGCTCCCGCGGATGTACTACCGGATGTACGACCCGTTCGTTGCGCTCACGGCCGCCGCTTCGGTGACCTCGACGCTGCTGCTGGGCACCGGCGTCGCCCTGCTGGCGCAGCGCGATCCGATCCAGACGGCCAAGGAGGTCGCCTCGCTCGACCACTTCTCGGGCGGGCGCGTGGTGTTCGGCGTGGGCGCGGGCTGGAACCTCGAGGAGATGCGCGACCACGGCACCGATCCGGACGCGCGCGGCCGGCTGCTCGACGAGCGGCTGGACGCGATGAAGCAGCTGTGGACCGCCGAGGAAGCGACCTTCCACGGCCAATTCACGCATTTCGACCGCGCCGTGGCGTACCCGAAGCCAGCGCAGAAGCCGCACCCGCCGATCTACGTCGGTGGCAACAGCCGGCACGCGGCGCGGCGGGCGGCCCGGCACGGCGGCGTGTGGATGCCGAACTCCGTGGTCGTGCCCGAGCGGGTCGGGAAACTCATGGCCCTGCGCGACGAGTTCGCCCCCGGTACGCCGGTGTCGATGTTCGCGGTGGGGAGCAAGAACGAGGCTCTGCTGGAGGCCTACGCCGAAGCCGGGGTGGAGCGCATCACGTTCCTGCTCGGTACGCGGCCCGAAGCGGAGACCCTGAGCAAGCTCGACGCCCTCGTCGAGGTCGTCGAAAAGTACCGGTGAAGGAGCGGAATTCGCGTGAGTGGTGTGCAGATCGGTCTTGCGGCCGCGTTGGAGCAGTTTTCGCCGCGGGAGTCGATTCGGTTGGCGAAGGCGGGCGAGGAGCGGGGCTTTTCGGGGCAGATGGCGGCGGATCACTTCCAGCCGTGGGTTCCGCAGCAGGGTGAGTCTTCGTTCGTGTGGAGCATGCTGGCGTCGCTGGCGGAGAACACCACCGGTGACCTGGGTCCCGGGGTGACGTGCCCGTCGTTCCGGTTGCACCCGGCGATGGTGGCGCAGGCCGCCGCGACGCTGGAGGCGACGTATCCGGGCCGCACGTGGCTGGGGATCGGGTCGGGTGAGGCGCTCAACGAGCACATCATCGGCGGTTACTGGCCCGAGGCGCCGGAGCGGGTGCGGCGGATGTTCGAGGCGCTGGAGGTGATCCGGAAGCTGTTCACGGGCAAGGACGTCAAGCACAACGGCGAGTTCTTCAAGCTGCACACCACGCGCCTGTGGACGCTGCCGGACACGCCGCCGCCGGTGTACATCGCCTCCGCAGGCCCGTACACCTCACGCAAGACCGGGGAGCTGGCCGACGGGCTGATCACCCCGGGCGCCTCGATCGAGAAGCTCGCGGGGATCCTGGAGAACTTCAACGCGGGCGCGAAGAAGGCCGGCAAGAACGGCGACGACATGCCCAAGCTGCTGCAGGTGCACCTGTCCTGGGCCGAGGACGACGAAACCGCGTGGACCAACGCCATGGACCAGTGGCCCAACGGTGGCATGAAGTTCCCCAAGGCCGACGTGCGTTCGCCCTTCGACTTCGCGCAGATGGCCAAGCTCGTGCGCCGCGAGGACTTCGAGGGCCGCATGGTCGTCTCCTCCGACCCCGACGTGCACCGGGCGGCGCTGCAGAAGTACGTCGACGCCGGCTTCAACCGCATCTACATCCACAACGTCGGCCGCAACCAAGACCAGTTCCTCGACGTCTTCGGCAAGGAAGTCCTGCCGAAGCTCACTGCCTGACTGCTTCGGCCGAGTAGGGCCCGCGCCCGGCGGGCCCTACTTGTCCAGCAGCAGGTGGACCGACAGCTCGAGGCGGTGGGCGACGTCGGCGGCTGACGCCCGGCGCGTCACCCACGCCACGAGGTTGGCCATCCACACGTCGGCGACGACGTGGAAGATGTCGCGATCGGACTCCGTGGGCTCGGCGATGCCCATGGCCTGCGCGAACATGTCCTCCATGAGCCGGCCGACGAGCTCGACCTCGGCCGCGGCGGAGGTGTCGGCGAACATGAACGCGCGCACCATCGCCTCGGTCAGGTGCGGGTCGCGCTGCATGAGCCGCGTGTTGCGGCCCAGCACGAACATCAGCCGCTCCGCGGGGGTCTCGCCCGGGATCGCGGCGCGCTCCAGCTTCTCCTGCGCCCGCTCGAACTGCCGCGCGAGGCCGGACACGAGCAGGTGGATCTTCGACGGGAAGTAGCGGTAGAGCGTGCCCAATGCGACGTCGGCCTTCTCGGCGACGGCCCGCATCTGCACGGCGTCGTAGCCGCCCTTGGAGGCCAGCGCGAGCGTGGCGTCGATGATGCGGCGGCGGCGGTCGCGCTGCGCCGCGGAGCCGAACTCGTCGCCGATCGTGCCCAGTCCGGTGCGCGCCTTCGCCGCCGGAGCCTTCGCCTTGCCCGGCATCGGCCTTCTCCTGTCTTGCGGAACTCGTTCCAGTTCTGCGTTCAGCGTACCTTCCCTGGCGAAACGTTCAACTACCGACCCGCTGGCCGAAAAACTGTAACACGTTCTACACCCGCGAGTAGTCCCGTACCGCGAGGAGGCCCCGATGGCGGTCGCGTTCACCGGCGAACAGGCGGCGCTGGCCGCCGCGATCCATGACTGGGCCCGGGCCCACGATCCGGTCGCGGCCGTGCGCGCGGCCGAGGGGGCCGGTGCCCAGCTGCCCGCGCGGTTTGCCGACCTGGGGTTCGGGGTCGCGTTGCCGCCGTCGGTGGGTGGCGCAGGCGGCTCTGTCGCGGATCTGACTGCGGGGCTGGCCGCGGCGGCTTCGGAGCTGGCCCCGCGGCCGTTGCTGAGCACGGCGTTGGCCGGGCTGCTGCTCGGCGGCGGGGACGTGGCGGAGGCGATCGCGGACGGTGGCGCGCGGGCGGCCGTGCTGCTCGAAACACCGAGTGTCGACGGGTTTCTGCAGGGTTCGTCGGGAGCGGTGCCGGGTGCGGATGCCGGCGCGTGGCTACTGGTGCCGGTGTCGAGCGGTCACGTGCTGCTGCCGCCGGGTGCCGCGGGGGTGTGCGTGGAACCGTTGGCGCCCTTCGACTTCTCGCGTCCGCTCGCGCGGGTGCACTTCGACCGGGTGCCCGTCGCGGACGTCCTGGAGCTGCCGGACGCGGAGGACTTCGCGGCGACTTTGGCCGTGGCGGAGGCGGCGGGGGTCGCGCGGTGGTGCCTGACGACCGCGGTCGAGTACGCGCGGGTGCGGGAGCAGTTCGGGCAGGTGATCGGGGCGTTCCAGGCGGTGAAGCACCTGTGCGCCGAGATGCTGTGCCGCGCCGAGGCGGCGGAGGCACTGGCGTGGGACGCCGCAACGGCGGCTTTCGGCCCGCAGCACGCGGTTGCCCCGGCGAGCGCGGCGGCGGTGGCGCTCGACGCGGCCGTGGACAACGCCAAGGACTGCGTCCAGGTGCTGGGCGGCATCGGCTTCACGTGGGAGCACCCCGCGCACCTGTACTTGCGCCGCGCTCTTGCCTTGCGGCACTGGCTCGGCGGCTCGGGGCGGTGGCGGCAGCGCGCGGCCGACCTCGCGCTGGCGGGGCAGCGGCGCACGCTCGACGTGGCCGTGGACGACTCACCGGAGCTCACCCGGCGCGTGGGGAGATCGCCGCCCTGCCGGAAGACGGCCGTCGTGTCGCGCTGGCCGACGCGGGACTGCTGGCGCCGCACTGGCCTGCGCCTTTCGGCCGGGGCCGCCGGAGCCGCCGAACAGCTGCGCATCGACGCGGCCCTTGCGGAGGCCGGCGTGCGCCGGCCGGACCTCGTGATCGGCGCGTGGGCCGTCCCGACGATCCTCGAACACGGCACCGACGAGCAGCGCGCGCGGTTCACCGGCCCCACGCTGCGCGGCGAGCTGACGTGGTGCCAGCTGTTCAGCGAACCCGGCGCGGGCTCCGACCTGGCGTCGCTGCGCACCGCCGCCCGCCGCGTCGACGGCGGCTGGTGCCTCAGCGGGCAGAAGGTGTGGACCTCGCTCGCGCACGAGGCCGACTGGGCCATCTGCCTGGCCCGCACCGACCCCGAGGCGCCCAAACACAAGGGCATCACGTACTTCCTCGTCGACATGCGCTCACCCGGCATCACCACGCGCCCGCTGCGCGAGATCACCGGGGCGAGCGTCTTCAACGAGGTCTTCCTCGACGACGTCTTCGTCCCGGACGCCGACGTCGTCGCATCCCCGGGCGACGGCTGGCGCCTGGCCCGCACCACCCTCGCCGGCGAACGCGTGGCCCTCGGCAAGGGCTCCGCGGCGGGCGAGGGTGTGGAGGCTCTGGTGGGTGGCCTGGTCGGCCGGCTCGGTCCGGGCGACGAGGTTGGCCGCGGAGAGGTGGGTGACCCGGGCGGTGTGGTCGACCCGGGCGGCCTGGCCGGTCTGGGAGACCACGGCGACCGGGGTGACCCAGTCGGCTCGGTCAGCCTGGGCGGTCTGGGAGAGCAGGGCGATCTGGGCGGCTTGGCTCCACGCTCGACTCGTCCACCCGCGAACGGCTCTGCGCCCTCATCGGCTCCGGCAGCGCCTGCTCCGTCCTGGACCTGCGCGCCACCCTCCGCCGCCTCGACCACCAGGGCCCCGGCGCGGAGTCCTCGGTCGCGAAGCTCCTGGGCGTCCGCCACCGCCAGTCCGTCGCGGAATTCGCCCTCGACCGCCCCGGACCTGCTCCCCGGCACCCCGCCGACCCACGAGTTCCTCCTCACCCGCTGCCTCTCCATCGCCGGCGGCACGACGCAGGTCCTGCTCTCGGCAGTGGCCGAGCGGGTGCTGGGCCTCCCGCGCTGACCCGTTCGCCGGCCCGCGCTGAGGCGGCGGCGGGTGGTTCGTCGCGGAGTCGCCTGCTTCGCCTCGCACTCCAGCGCCACCGTGCCGCGGCTGTGATCCGGCCTGCCCGACCGGCCGTTTGACCTCCCGCGCTGACCCGTTTGTCGTACCCCTGCCCTACGGTGCTGAGCGTGGAGTTCGGCGCACTGACCCAGGCCACCTACCTTCCCTCGGACCCGCCGCGGGAGGGTGTGCTGGCGTTGTGGGGCGACGAGGTCGCGGGGGACACCGCGATCGAGCTCGTGCTGCCCAATGCCAAGAAGTTCGCACGCACCAAGGTGGACGCCCGCCTCGTGCCGCTGGCGCGCGCGATCCCGCGGCTGCTGGTGGTGCCCGACGACGTGAGCCCGGCGATCGCCGCGTGGTCGGCGGTGGTGAACGCCGGGGTCAACCTCGTGGCGCGCGGGCGGTTGCGGCCGGCGCTCACGGCCGGTGGGGTGGGGTCGTGGCGGGTGGGGCCGCTCGACGCCGCCGACGAGGAGCTGGTGCGGGGGCTTGCGTCGGCGTTGCCGCCGGAGGCGCACGCGTTGCCGTTGTCCGGAGTGAAGCGGATCCGGCTGCATTCGCCGGAGTCGCTGGTCCGGGCGTTGTGGGACGCGGCGGCCGACGTGCTCGTGCGCAGCCCCGCCGCGTCCGTCGGGGCGGGTGGGCCGGCGTTCGCGGAGGCCGAGCCGACGTTGATCGGGCCGGACGGGGCGGCGTGGCTCACGGAGCTGGACGCCCGCGGGCCCCACGGTGCGCAGCTGATCCTGCGGCTCGAAGCACGCGAAGACGAGCAGTTCGCGGGCGTGCTGGCCGTGCGGTCCGCGCTGGAGCCGAGCCTGGTAGTCGAAGCCGCGACGCTCTGGGACGCGCCCGACGCCGTGCTGCACCGCCTCGGCGACCAAGTGGAAACGCAGCTGCTGCTTGGTCTGCGCCGCGGCGCGCGAGCGTGGCCGCCGCTCGGCCGCGTGCTCGCCGAAGCCGCGCCGACGGAACTGGCCCTGTCCGATGACGACGTCGTGGACCTGCTCGGCTCAGGCGGCCGCGAGCTGGGCAGCGCCGGCATCGAAGTGTTGTGGCCCAAGGATCTTTTCGCCGGCGAAGTCCGCGCCAAGGCGAGCGCGACGCAGGCGCCGGCCAGCGAGGCAGGTCCCGCGTTCCCCCTCAACGGCCTGCTGGAGTTCCGCTGGCGCCTGTCCCTCGGCGGCGCCGAGCTGACCGACGAGGAGGTCGCCACGCTGGCCGAGGCCAAGCGGCCGCTCGTCCGCCTGCGCGGCCAATGGGTGAAGCTCGACTCGCGCCTGCTCGCCCGGATGCGCGCCAAGCGCAACCGCAAGCTCACCGGCGCCGAAGCCCTCGCGGCGGCGCTCACGGGCGAGCTGGAGCTGGACGGCGAAACCGTCGAGTTCGCCGCGCAGCCCGCGCTCGCCGGGCTGGTCGACCGGCTCAAGGAACGCGACCCCGCGCCCGTCGCCCCGCCCGACGGGCTCGAGGCGACGCTGCGCCCGTACCAGCTCGCGGGTGTCGGCTGGCTCGCCACGATGACCGGCCTCGGCCTCGGCGCGTGCCTCGCCGACGACATGGGCCTGGGCAAGACCATCCAGCTCATCGCGCTGCACCTGCACCGCCGCGCGCTGAAAGCCGGGCCCACGCTGGTCGTTTGCCCGACGTCGCTGCTCGGCAACTGGGAACGCGAGTTCGCCAGGTTCGCGCCGGACGTGCGCGTGCGCCGCTTCCACGGCGGCGGCCGCCACCTCGACGACCTGCTGCCCGACGAGGTCGTGCTCGCCACCTACGGCGTGGTCCGCCGCGATCGCGCGACACTGTCCGAAGTGGACTGGGGCCTGGTCGCCGCGGACGAGGCCCAGCACGTGAAGAACCCGTTGTCCGCCACGGCGAAAGAGCTGCGGAAGGTCCCGGCCGCCGCGCGCGTGGCGCTCACCGGCACGCCCGTGGAGAACCGGCTCACCGAGCTGTGGTCCTTGATGGACTGGACGACACCGGGTCTGCTCGGCCCGCTCGACCGCTTCCGCCGCACCGTTGCGCGGCCCATCGAGCGCGACCGCGACCAGACCGCCACGCAGCGGCTGGCCACGACGGTGCGCCCCTTTCTGTTGCGGCGCAAGAAAACCGACCCCGACATCGCGCCGGAGCTGCCACGCAAGACCGAGACCGACCGGTTCGTGCCGCTCACGGCCGAGCAGACCACGCTGTACGAAGCCGTCGTGCGCGAGAACCTGGCTGAGATCCGCGCGTCGCAGGGCGTGCAGCGGCGCGGGCAGGTGCTCAAGCTGCTCACCGAGCTCAAGCAGATCTGCAACCACCCCGCGCAGTTCCTCAAGGAGAGCGGGGGAGTCCTCACCGGCCGCTCCGGCAAGCTCGCCGCGTTCGAGGAGCTGCTCGACGTGATCCTCGACGAGGGCGACAGCGTGCTCGTGTTCAGCCAGTACGTGCAGCTGTGCCGCCTGCTCGAACGCCGGCTCGCCGACCGCGGGCTGCCCGTCGTGCTGCTGTCGGGCGAGGTCGGGCCGAAGCGGCGCGACGAGCTGGTGGCGTCGTTCCAGTCCGGCGAGGTGCCGGTGTTCCTGTTGTCGCTCAAGGCGGGTGGCGTCGGGCTCAACCTGACGCGCGCGACGCACGTGATCCACTACGACCGCTGGTGGAACCCGGCCGTGGAGGACCAGGCGACCGACCGCGCGTACCGGATCGGGCAGGACCGGCCGGTGCAGGTCCACCGGCTGATCGCCGAGGGCACGCTGGAGGAGCGCATCGCCACGGTGCTCGAGGCGAAGCGCGGGCTGGCCGAGGCCGTGGTCGGCGCGGGGGAGGACTGGATCACGGAGCTGTCCGACGACCAGCTCGCCGACCTCGTGCGGCTCGGAGGTGGGTGATGCCGCCCCGAAGGACGTTCGGCAACACCTGGTGGGGCCGCGCCTGGGTGGAGGCGCTGGAGCAGCGGGCGAGCGTCGACCCGAACCGCCTGCCGCGCGGGCGCACCTACGCGCGCAAGGACACCGTGAGCGAGCTGCACGTCGGCGCCGGCGAGGTCACCGCGCGCGTGCGCGGGAGCCGGCCCGAGCCGTACCGCGTGACGATCCGGATGCGCGAGTTCTCGCCGCGGCAGTGGGACACGCTGCTCGACGTCGTCGGCCGCCGCCTCGGCCACACCGCCGCGTTGCTCGACGGCGAGCTGCCCGAGGAGCTGGCCGCGCAAGCCCGTGAGGCGGGCACCGACCTGCTCCCGGGCCCGGGTGACCTTCGGCCGCGCTGCTCGTGCCCCGACTCGGCGAACCCGTGCAAACACGTCGCCGCCGTGTACTACGTCGTGGCCGACGAGGTCGACGACAACCCGTTCGTGCTCTTCACACTCCGCGGCCGCCCCCGCGACGAGGTCCTCGCTCGGCTGCGCACGCTGCGCGCCCCGGACCGCCCGCAACGCAAGAAGGTCCACGACCCCGGCCTCACCCCGAAGCGCGCGTACGCCCGCCGCGTCACGGCAGTTCCCCGGTTGCCGCCGGTGCCCGACGTCGCCGGCCCGCCCGCCGTCCTCGACCTCGACCCACCACCGAGCACGGGCTGGACGTCGGCCACCCTCGGCACCCTCGCCGCCGACGCCGCCTCCCTCGCCCGCGACCTGCTCGTTTCGGGTGGCACCGCGGCCGAGCTGACGTTCGAGGAAGACCTGGCCCGCCGCGCCGCCGCCCGCCCGCCCGAGGAACTCCCCGCCCTGGCCCTGGCCGCTGGTGTCGCGCTGCCCGAACTCACCACCCGGGCGGGCGCCTGGCGCGAAGCCGGCCGCGGCGGCCTCGCCGCCCTGCGCGAAACGTGGTCCCCGGGCCCGGGCCCGCTCGCGGACGCCCGCGCCTGCCTCTCGGACACCGGCCTCCCCGACCCCATCACGACCTGGCGCAACCGCGTGACCCAAGGCCCCCTGCAACTCCGCTACGGTCGCGACCACCGCTGGTACCGCTTCCTCCGCACCGGCTCGGCCTGGCAGCTCGACGGTCCACCGTCCACGAGCGCCCTCGACGTCGCCTACCCGCCGGGGTGATCGGCTGTGCGTCGCAGTTTCGGCCGTGCTGCGGGTCGACCGGGACCGCGTCGGCTACTTCCAGGCCGCCACAACGCGCTGGCCCTGGGGCCGCTCTCCGACGCGGCGTCCTGCCGCGGCCGCGCGAGGCAAGGCCTGCTGAAACTCCGTCGCACCTGGCAGCTCGATGGCCCACCGTCCACGAGCGCCCTTGACGTTGCCTTCCCGCCGGGCTGATCGGCCGTGCGCCGCAGTCTTGGCCGTGCCGCAGGTCGACCGGCACCGCGCCAGCCGCCGTCTACCTCCAGGCCGCCGCAACGCGCGGGCCCGGGGCGTTCCCCGGTGCGGCGTCCTGCGGCAGCTGCGCGAGGCACGGCCAGCTGCAGCTCCGTCGCACCTGGCAGCTCGACGGCCCACCGTCCACGAGCGCCCTCGACGTCGCCTACCCGCCGGCCTGATCCGCCCGCAGCTCCACACAGCACCCACCGGGCGCGGGATCGATCAGCACCGCGTCGACACCGGGCACCTCCAGACCCGCGACGATGCCGCCCAGGAACGCCTGGTTGATCCCACACACGAGGTCCGGCGCCTTGCCGGCCAGCGGGTGGAACGGGCAGTTGCGCAGCCGCACGCAAGTCGGCGTTTCGCGGCGCGGCTCGAAGCCCTGCCGGGCGAGGACGGTTTCGGTGAGCGTCAGGCCGCGTTCGGCGCCGAGGCGGCCGGGGCGCAGGGAGGCGCGTTCGGTGGTGCCCAGCTCCTCGCCGCGCTCACCCGCCACGCGCAGGGCGGCGACGCGGGCGGATTCGCCCTCGGCTTCGGTGACGACGGCGTCGAGGAGGATGTCGGCGAGGACGCCGTGGCGGCGCGGCGGGATGGTGACGGCGAAGTCGGTGTCGGCGGGTTCGTAGACCTTCGGGGTGCGGCCGACCTTGCGGATGCCGCCGACGGCCTCGTAGCGCGAGCGCAGCAGGCCGGCGTCCACGAGCTTGTCGAGGTGGAACGCGGCGAGCTTGCGCGAGATCCCGACCGACGCGGCGGCCTCGTCGCGCGTGACGGGCCGCGCCGAGCCGCGGATGAACGTGTACATCCCGCGGCGCAGGTCCTCCTCCAGCGCGGCCACGGCCTTGATCGCGGGAGCGGCGTGCTCAGTCGTCACGGGTCCACGATAACGCCCACGAAGGTGTCCGCAAGTATCAGTACACCCCTGTTGAACTGGTCACCTTGACCGAGACCGACAATAAGACCAATAATCATGGACGAAAACCCGCCGAACCCCGAGGGGTCCCCATGCGCTCCGGCTCTGCTCTGCACGTCGTCCACGAACCCGACCCCGGCATCGACCTCGCCGCCGCCGCGCGCGCCGCCGGCGACTTCCTGCGGGCGCTCGGCGTCAGCCTGGACACGGAGAGCCTGCAGGGCACGCCCGAGCGCATGGCGCGCGCGTACGCGGAGCTCTTCACGCCCCGCTCGTTCGACCTCACCACGTTCCCCAACGACGAGGGCTACGACGAGCTGGTGCTGGCCCGCGACATCCCCGTACGGTCGGTGTGCGAGCACCACTTGCTGCCGTTCACGGGCGTCGCGCACGTCGGCTACCTGCCGGGCGACCGCATCCTCGGCCTGTCGAAGCTCGCGCGCGTGGTCGAGCACTTCGCGTGCCGGCCGCAGGTGCAGGAGCGGCTCACGAAGCAGGTCGCGGGCTGGCTGGGCGAGCAGCTGAGCCCGAAGGGAGTCGGCGTGGTCATCGAGGCCGAGCACACGTGCATGACGCTGCGCGGCGTGCAGGCCACCGGCTCCAGCACCGTCACCTCGACACTGCTGGGCACGTTGCGGGAGGATGCCCGCTCCCGCCAGGAGTTCTTCGCACTCACGGGCGTCAACGCATAGAGGAGTTGTTTCCTTTGCCAGAGCAGGGTTTTGTCATCGTCGGCGCGGGCCTGGCCGGCGCCAAGGCCGCTGAGGCACTGCGGACCCAGGGGTTCGCCGGACGGGTGACGCTCATCGGCGACGAAGCCGACCGGCCCTACGAGCGCCCGCCGCTGTCCAAGGACTTCCTCGCCGGCAAGGCCGAGCGCGACAGCGTGTTCGTGCACGAGGAGGGCTGGTACGCCGAGCACGACGTGGACCTGCGCCTGGGCGCCACGGCCACCGCCATTGACCGTGACAACCACGTGGTCCGCCTCGAGGGCGGCGAGACCGTGGGCTACGACAAGCTGCTGCTGGCCACCGGCTCGAGCCCGCGGCACCTGCCGATCCCGGGCGGCGACGCCGAGGGCGTGCACTACCTGCGCCGCCTCGGCGACTCCGCGAAGCTCAAGGAGACGCTCACCGCCGGCACGCGCCTGGCCGTGATCGGCGCGGGGTGGATCGGCCTGGAGGTCGCGGCCGCCGCGCGGGAGGCCGGGGCCGAGGTGACCGTGCTGGAGGTCGCGGAGCTGCCGCTGCTGGCCGTGCTGGGCCGCGAGGTCGCCACGGTCTTCGCCGACCTGCACCGCGCCCGTGGCGTCGACCTGCGCCTCGGTGTGCACGTCGAGGCCATCACCACCGACGGTGGCAAGGCCACGGGCGTCCGGCTCGACGACGGCACCGTGGTCGAGGCCGACGCAGTGCTCGTCGCTGTCGGCGCCGCGCCCAACGTCGAGCTCGCGCAGGCCGCGGGCCTGGCCGTGGACAACGGCGTGGTGGTCGACTCCTCCCTGCGCACCACCGACCCGGACATCTTCGCCGCCGGCGACGTCGCCTCCGCGCTGCACCCGCTGCTCGGCAAGCACGTGCGCGTGGAGCACTGGGCCAACGCCCTCAACCAGCCCGCCGTCGCCGCCGCCGCGATGGCCGGCCAGGACGCCACCTACGACGAGCTCCCGTACTTCTACACCGACCAGTACGACCTGGGCATGGAGTACCACGGCCACGTCGACCCGGGCGCCTACGACCGCGTCGTCTTCCGCGGTGACGTCGAGGCGCGCGAGTTCATCGCCTTCTGGCTCCGCGACGGCCACGTGCTGGCCGGCATGAACGTCAACGTCTGGGACGTCGGCGACCAGCTCAAGGCCCTCATCCGCGCCGAAGGCCCGATCGACGCCGACCGGCTCGCGGACCCGAACGCGCCGCTTGAACCCTGAGGTTTCTCGCCGTGCGGCGGCCCTCACGCGATGGTCGGAAGGCTGGAGTGTGGGGGCCGTTGCTGTGTCCGCAGGGCCGCGAGGGCGCGCCGCTTGCCGTGGCGAGGGGGCGTCGGCGAACGGCGGCAGGTCAGCGCCCGGGCCCTCACTTGCGGCGAAGGCCCGATCGACAGACCGGGTCGCGGACCCGAACACCCCGCTCGAACTCTGAACTACCGGTCCGCCGCGGCCCACGCCCGGTAGGTGTGGTCGAGGAACCGTTCCACGCCCCGGACCACATGGGCGCTGCGGATCGAGGGGAAGATGTCGAACGCGTGCTGCGCGCCCGCGAGTTCGGCGTAGGCGACGGGTTGCTTGGACGCCGCGCTCAGCCGGGCCACGAACTCGCGGGCCTCCTCGACGGGCACGAGCGAGTCGTTGCGGCCGTGGATCACGAAGAACGGTGGCGCCGAGTCGGAGACGCGGTCGAGCGGGGACGCGGCCACGTAGTCGTCGAGGTAGGTCACCGGGTCGCGGTCGGGGGAGAAGATGCGGCGGGCCAGCAGGCTCTCCAGGCGGTACTGGCTCTCGGCCGCGCCGCTGGTGGCCGCGATGTCGTACACGCCGTAGTGCGGCACGCACGCCTGCACGCTGGTGTCGGCGTCGGGGAAGTCCGGTTGCAGGGCCGGGTCGTTCTGGCTCAGCGCGAGCAGCGCGGCGAGGTGCCCGCCGGCCGAGCCGCCCGTCACGGCCACGAAGCCCGGATCCCCGCCGTACGAAGCGATGTTCGACCGGATCCACACCAGCGCGCGCTTCGCGGCCTCCACGTGCGCGGGCCAGCGGTGGGCGGGCGCGAGCGGGTAGTTGATCGCCACGCATACCCAGCCGCGGCGCGCGAGGTGGCGCATCAGTGGCTGGCCCTGCTCGTCCTTGGTGCCGATCGTCCAGGCGCCGCCGTGGATCTGCAGCAGCACGGGCGCGCCGGTCACCGGCTTCGCCGGCCGGAAGACGTCGAGCAGGAACCGCTTGCCGCCCGGGGCGTAGGGGATGTTCCGCTCGCGCACGACCTCCGGGTCGTGGCCGCCGCGAAACGGCAGCGCCAGCTGACCCCACGGCGTCGCCAGGTCGCGGGGGCTCGGCGGGTGCGCCAGCCGCTCGGAGTAGTCCGGGCCGAGGGCCTCGGTGAGCGCCGACTCGACCTCGCCGCGGGCTTTCTGCGCCGTCGCCACGAGCGCGCCCAGCCCGGCGGCCGACAGCGCGGCCAAGGCGACACCGGCCTTCGACGACCGCCGCCCGTGCCGCGCAATGTGCTGCGCGGTGTCCAACGCGGTGAGTGCCAGCAGCTGCGGAGCGAGCTCGTCGGTGAGCCAGGCGGTGAAGAACACGGGGATCGACGTAAGGCGGTTTCGCGGCGGGCGCAGGGCCACGGCGGTGAGGCCGAGCTGCGTGGCCCGGCGAGCGAGGAAGGCCGGTTTCACCCTCCCGATGTTACCGCCGCGCCCCGCCCCGTCCGCGGTTCTGATTTACCCTGACGACATGCAGAGACTGAGCGGCCTGGATGCGAGTTTCCTCTACCTGGAGACCCCTGCACAGGTCTTGCACGTCTGCGGGCTGCTCACGCTCGACGGGTCCACCATCCCCGGCGGCTACTCGTTCGCCGAGCTGCAGCGAAGGCTGGCCGAGCGCGTCGCGCTGATTCCGGAATTCCGCCGCAAACTGCACAATCCACTCTGGAACCTCAGCCACCCGGTGTGGGTCGAGGACGAGGACTTCGACCTCGACAACCACCTGCACCGCATCGGCGTGCCGGCCCCCGGCGACGACCGTGAGCTGGCCGAGCTGTGCGCCCACATCGCCGGCCAGCAGCTCGACCGCGCGCACCCGCTGTGGCAGTTCTACGTGATCGAGGGCTTGTCCAACGGTGGCATCGCGGTGCTCATCAAGATGCACCACGCGAGCATCGACGGCGTCGGCGGCGCCAGCCTGATCACCTACCTCGCCGGCCTCGAGCCGGAGCCGCCGCTGCCGGAAATCCCGCGGGACAAGCAGCACAACAGCGGCCTGCCCACGCGCGTCGAGATCCTGCGCGAAAGCGTGGAAGGACTCGTGCACCGCCCGTTCGAGATGGCGAAGCTGCTGCCGGAACTGGTGGAGCTCGTGCCCCGCTGGCTCGGCAAGACGTTGCGCGGCAAGGGGATGCCGGTCCCGTTCACCGCGCCCCGCACGTCGCTCAACGGCACGATCACCGGCCACCGCAGCGTCGCCTACGCCCAGGTCGACCTCGCCGACGTGAAGCGCGTGAAGAATGCCTTCGGCGTCACGGTCAACGACGTGGTGCTGGCGCTCGTTTCCGGCGCGCTGCGGCAGTTCCTGCTCGGCCGCGGCGAGTTGCCGGAAGACCCGCTGGTGGCGACCGTGCCGGTGTCCGTGCACGAGCGCACCGAACGCGACCACGGCAGCAACAAGGTGTCCGCGTTCTTCGCCTCGCTGCCCACCCACCTGGGTGACCCGGCCGCGCGCGTGTTCTTCCTCGCCGAGGCCAACCGCCTGTCCAAGGACCACCACTACGACATCGACGCCGACATGCTCGCCGACTGGGCCCAGTTCTCCCCGGCCACGGCGTTCGGCCTCGGCGTGCGCGCCTACTCCTCGCTGCGGCTGGCCGAGCGCCACCCGGTGGTGCACAACCTGATCATCTCCAACGTGCCCGGCCCGCCGATGCCGCTCTACCTGCTCGGCGCCCGCGTCACCGGCCTGTACCCGCTCGGCCCGGTCTTCCACGGCGCCGGGCTCAACATCACCGTCTTCTCCTACGAGGGCAAGGTCGGCGTCGGCCTGCTCGGCGCCAAGGAACTCGTGAAGGACCTGTGGCCACTGGCCGAGGCCCTGCCCGAGGCGATGACGGAGCTGCTGAAGGCCTCACCGGCCTAGTCGGGCATCCGTTCCGCCATCGCCGCCCGCGACTCGGGCGCGGGGAACGGGTCGGCGAAGTACTGCGTCTCGTGCGTGACGAAGCCGTCGGTGAACTCCATGACGCTCACCGAACGGGTGGGCGCGCCGTCGTAGGTGATCACGCATTCGCTGACCCAGAGGTCACCGCTGCCGGTGATGCGGCTGATGGTGAAGTGCCGCTTGGCCGGGTGGCCGCCGCAATTGCGCGCGGATGCGGTCGCGGCCGCGGAACCGTTCGCCGGACTGCGGGTAGTCCAGGATCGCGTCGGCGGCGTAGATCGCGTGCTCGACGTCGATGTCCCCGCGCTCGGAAGCCCGCCAGTGCTCTTCGATCCGGGCACGGATCTCGGGATCAGGAGTCACAGCCGTACCGTCCTTGCCGTCGGGGTTCGGCGGTCAGCCTAACCGCGGCACGCCTTCCGGCGGCGTTTCGCGGGCTGCGCTGTGGTTTTCTTCTTAGCCACGTAAGGGATATCGGCGAACTTCAGCGTCGCCTGCAGGCTGCGCACCGCCCGGTCGAGGCGCAGCAGCGCGACCTGCGACAGGGTGAACAGCTCGTCGACGTTCCACGCGCGGCCGGCGGCGGCGAGCACGACGGTGTCCGGCGCCTCGGTCAGCACGCGTCCGTCGTCCGATGTGGACACCTTCTCGGCCAGTTGTGCCAACGCTTCCGGCTCGTCGTGCAGCGCCTCGGCCGACACGAGCGCCTGGGTGTAGAGGTGGCTGGCGGCCGTCGCCCGGCCAAGCCACTTCACGTGGATCAGTTCGTTGCGCGGGCCCAGCAGGTCGCACAGCTCGAAGCGCGGGTGCAGCGGCGTGGTCGCGGTGTCGCGGTCGAGGCAGACGTACCCGTCGAGCGTGGCGACCTGGCGGCAGTAGCGGTTCTCGTCGTCGGGCTCGCCGGTGGGTTTCCACGTGAGGTCCGGCCACTCGTACTTGCGTGCGAGCAGTTGCGAGACCTGCTCGCGCATCTGCTCCACGTACGTCTCGCCGATGCGGTACCAGCGGCCCTGGTGGAACACGTAGCGCGTGTGCCCGATCGTCGTCTCGAACACGAGCCACTTCGCGACCTGCACCGGTGATCCGGTCTCCTCCTCGCCGGCCTCGTCGGCGCACGTCACCACGTGCCCGGCGCGCAGAGCCTTCACCCGCTTGTCCTCGGGCAGTTGCGCGAGGCGGCCGGTGAGGTGTTCCAGCTCCAGGCGCGACTCGACGTGCAATGGCCCGCCGGAGCCGAGGCCGGTGATGCGGAACGAGCCGGCGTTCTCGGCGTCGTTCACCGCGGTCGCGGGCCACGCCAGGCCGAGTGACGCGTCGGTGTCGCCGCCGAGCGCTTCGGCCAGGCGCGCCTCCAGCGTCGGCACGAGCCGGTGGTGGCGGTCGAGCGGCCGCGTTTGCGCCACGAACCGCAGCGCCGAGGACGCGTCGGGTTCGTCCACCACCGCGCCGACGGCGTCGAGATCCGCGAGAAAAGCCTGTGGTTCCTTCGCAAGCGGCACGTAGAGGGAGTTGCCGACGCGGATCCGGTAGCGCTTGCCGGTCACGCGCCCGTAGGTGAGGTCGGTCAGGTCCGCCGAGCCGGCCAGCCGGTTCACGAGGTCCCCGTAGGGCTCCAGCCGGAACGCGGAAAGCTCGCCACCGCCCGGGATCGAGATCTGCGTGGCGCGTGCCGAGACGTCGAGCGCGGCGCTCGACACCAGCCCGAGGTCGAACGGATCGAGGCGGCGGATCCCGAACAGCAGCCCGAAACCCTGCTCCACGTACTCGTCGTTGAGCACGAGGTGCCCGGCGCCCCAGGACACCGCGTATGTCCAAGGTGGACGCGGCACGAGCAGCACGGCGAACGGCAACGTGGAGGAGAGGTCGAGTTCGCTGCCGGTCAACGCGCTCGCGTGCGGAAGCCATTGTGGGATCTCCGTGTGGAACGCGCCGGCGACCAGCCGCGCGCGTGTGCCGGAGAGGTCCACCGTCGTGTCGGTGGTGACCTGCTCGGGCTTGAGCGACACCAGCAGGTCGGACTCGGCGCCGGTGCCGTCGAGGCGGAAGAGGGAGACGGGCCGGCTGGGTGCGGACGGGGCAGGCATGACCACCACCGAAGTGTGCTGACGCGTGCGAAGGTCGAGTCAGAATGCGCGATTTTCTTGTCCACCCGGTTAATCACGGAGAGAGAACGTGATGCGGAATGGTGAAGTTCACCTTACTCGGGGTTTCACGCACTGGCGGATCGCGCAATGATAACGTGATGTTGCGCGGGACAGGGGACGTTTACGGCGTCGCGAAAGATCGGTTTCGGCCCAGCTCAGACGTCCAACGGGTAATCCATTGGTGTCGTATTACCCTACCTGGAATGGCCATTTTGGGAATTCGCTCACATAACTCGAACGGCCCTGTCGAAGGGGGTTCTCCTGGGCTGTCCGGGTCTGTTTCTCCGCGTTTTCGTGACCCTGCGTGATGGCGAGCGCCGGACGGTGCGCGGACGAATAGGCCGCCCGGGTTTCCCGCTCGAAGGAGGACGGTTCGCGCTGCGGCGTGTGCCCGTCTACGCTGGCCTAGTCGTTTTCCGATCGGCCCGTCCTGGGGGCAGCATGATGACAGTCCCGTCGTTCGCACACGGCGACCGTCTCACCCGTCGGGACCTGGAGGCGATCACGGATGAACGCCATCGATACGAACTGGTGGACGGGACGCTTCTGGTGAGCCCGTCCCCGCGTCCGCTGCACCAGAGGGTCGTCGCGCGCCTGCTCGCGGCGCTCAGCCCGGTGTGCCCCGCGGATTGCGAGGTGCTCCCCGCACCGGTCGACGTCGTGCTCGACGAGTTCACCGTGATGATCCCCGACGTGGTGGTCGGCCGGCGCGAGACCTTCACCGAGCGCGCGCTCGTGGGCGTGCCGGTGCTCGCGGTGGAGGTCGTTTCCCCGTCCAGCCGCTACATCGACCGCCACCTCAAACCCGCCCGCCTCGCCGCGGCCGGCTGCCCGTTCTACTGGGTGATCGAACCAGGAGAGCCCACGCTCAGCTGTTTTCGCCTGGAGGGCACCGAATTCGTGCTCGACGCCGAGGCCACCGGCGACGAGACCGTGCACCTCGAGGTGCCCTACCGGATCTCCCTCAGCCCCGCGGACCTGGTTTCCAGCTACTGATCTTCATGCCGAGTCGGGTTCTTCTTCGCGCACCCGGCCGGTTTCCTCGTCGGCGATCGCCGCGTGCACCGATGTGCACGCCGCCATCAGTGCCGGCACGAACTGGTTCGCCGCGAGCACGCACGCCGTGTGCCCGGCGGGGATCTCGTACGTCGCCGCGCCCGGGATGCGCCGGGCCAGTGACCGCTGGTGCGCCGGCGCGATGAAGCCGTCGCGGCTGGTCACGACCACCGACGTCGGCACGCGCAGCGTGTGCAGCCACGGCGCGGAGTCGAAGCGGCCGATCTCGTCGAGCGCGACGGCGATGGCCCAGGGGCTCGTGGACCGGAACTCGGCGAGCGCCCACCGGTGGTCTTCCAGGCGCGCGAGCCGTTCGCGGCGCGGGTCGCCGGGGACGAGGCCGATCTTGGCCTGGTCGCGCATGAGCTGCAGCGTGCGTCCGAACAGGTCGAGTGCCACGCGCTGGCGTACGCCGCGGCGGAAGTAGCTCGCCGTGGAGCACAGGACGAGCCCGCTCACGCGCTCGCGCTGCTGGTAGGCGACCATCTGCCCGACCATGCCGCCCATCGAGTAGCCGGCGATCATGAACCGGTCGATGCCGAGCGCGTCGGCCACAGCCACGACGTCGTCGGCGCAGTCCTGCAGCGTGAACTCGTGGGAGCGAATGCCCTGCCCGTGCCAGCGCTGGTCGAACACGACCACGCGGTAGTGCGCGGAAAGCCGGTCCAGCACGGGGTACCAGGTCAGCAGGCCGGTGCAGGCCACGGAGTGCAGCAGGATGATCGCGGGTGCCTGGCGCGGGCCGACGTCGACCACCACGGTCTGGCCGCGGCCCGGCAGTGAAAGCGGCTCCGGGTCCGGCACCCCGGCCGTGGGCGGGATCGTGGCCACCTTCCGGGTCGCCTGCCAGCCGACGTCGCTGAGCGCGCCTAGGAGAACCTGTTCCGCACCCACGTCGACTCGGCACCCCTCTTCGCTCGACGGCCTGTTCCGCTTCTGGCGTACCCGGTTGCCGAGGCCACCGGGGGGTTGCCGAGCCCGCCCCTTCCGGTTAAGACTAGAACGTGTTCCACTTGTGACGGCCATCCGGAGGGAGGGACCGGCGTGGACTTCACCCCAGACGATACGCAGGCCGAGACCACCGCGCTGTCCGCAAGGGTGCTCGGCAAATCCGCCGACGCGGCAGAGCAGTGGCGCGCGCTGGCCGGCGCCGGGCTGCTCGCGCTCGCACTGCCCGCGGACCTCGGGGGCGACGGGCTCGGCTTCGCGGAGGTCGCCGCCCGTGCTGACCGAAGCCGGCCGCGCGGCTGCCGCGCCGCGTTGCACGAGCCGTCCGCGCCGCTCACGACCGTTCCCGACACCGTCGGAGAGGCCGCCGACGGTGTGTGGCAGCTCACCGGCGTGAAGACGGGCGTGCCGTATGCCGCGGACGCCACGCGGATCCTCACCCCGGTCGCGCTGCCGGGTGGCACCGCCGTGGCGCTGATCGACCCGTGCGCCGACGGCGTCGATCTCGTCCGCACGCCCAGCTCCGGTGGCTCACCCGAGTACACCGTGCGGCTGGCCGGGGTGCGGCTCGCCGACACGGAGTTCCTGCGCGACCGCTCGCCCGGCCACGCCGTCGCCACGCTGCACCGGTTCGCGCTCGCGGGCGCGCTGGCGCTCGGCGACGGGCTGCTGGCCGGCGCGCTCGCCCTGACCACGCGCCACCTTGCCGAACGCACGCAGTTCGGCCGTCCGCTGGCCGCGTTCCAGGCCGTGGCCCAGCAGATCGCCGACGTCTACGTGGCCGCCCGGACCGTGCACCTGGCCGCGACGTCGGCCGGGTGGCGGCTGGCGGCGGGCCTCGACGCCGACACGGAGCTCGACGTCGCCGCCTACTGGCTCACCGACCAGGCGCCTGCCGCTCTCGCGACGTGCCACCACCTGCACGGCGGCCTCGGCGTCGACCGCGAGTACCCGCTGCACCGCTACTCCTCGGCGGTGAAGGACCTCGGCCGGGCGATCGGCGGCGCCGCGCACCGGCTGGGCCGGCTGGGGGAGCGGGTGGCCGGGTGAGCACGCACATCGAGCTGACGGCCGCGCAGCAGACGTTGCGCACCGAGCTGCGGGAGTACTTCGCGGGCCTGCTGACGCCCGAGGAACACCGGGTGCTGCTGCGGGAGCGCCACGGGCCGGTGTACCGCGAGGTCGTGCGGCGCCTGGGCCGCGACGGCAAGCTCGGCGTCGGCTGGCCGAAGCGCTACGGCGGCCAGGGTTCGGCGAGGTCGAGCAGCACCTGTTGGTGGACGAGGCCGCGCGCGCCGACGTGCAGCTGCCGTCGGTGACGCTGCAGACCGTGGACCCGACGCTGCAGGAATTCGGCACCGAGGAGCAGAAGGCGCGGTTCCTGCCGCGGATCCTCGCGGGCGAGATCCACTTCGCCATCGGCTACACCGAACCCGAGGCGGGCACGGACCTGGCTTCGCTGCGGACCCGCGCGGTCCGGGAAGGCGACGAGTACGTGGTCAACGGCCAGAAGATCTTCACCACCGGTGGCCACGACGCGGACTACATCTGGCTCGCCGTGCGGACCTCGCCCGACGCGCCCAAGCACAAGGGCATCTCGATCCCGTCGTCGACACGCGCGACCCCGGCTACTCGTGGACGCCGATCATCACCTGCGACGGCGCCCACCACGTGAACGCCACCTACTACGAGAACGTCCGGTGCCGGCGGACCTGCTGGTGGGCCGCGAGAACGAGGGCTGGCGGCTGATCACCACCAGCTCAACCACGAGCGCGTGATGCTCGGCCCGGCCGGGCGGATCGGCGGCCTGCACGACCGCGTGTGGGCGTGGGCCGCCGCGCGGCGCACCCGGACGGCCTGCCGTTGCTCGACCTGCCGGACGTGCGCGCGGTGCTGGCCGAGACGTTCGCGGTGGCGCGCGTGAACGAGCTGCTCAACGGGCAGGTTGCTTCGGGGACGGGCCCGGTCGCGGTGGCCGACGCGTCGGCGACGAAGGTGTTCGCCTCCGAGCGCATCCAGCGGATCGGGCGGCTGTTGGAAGAGCTCGTGGGGCGCCCAGGGCGACCTCGCCGACCCGGAGACGGCCGAGCTCGCCGAGTGGCTCGACGTGCTGGCCAAACGCAACCTGGTGCTGACGTCAGGCGGGGGCGTCAGCGAAATCCAGCGCGAGCTGATCGCCTCCGCCGGGCTGGGACTGCCGAGGGTGCCGCGATGACGACGATCGAGGAAGCCGCCGCGAAGATCGCCGCCGCGGGACCGTGCGCGCCGCGGCTCGCGCGGGATCCGGTGAACCAGGCCATGGTGAACAACTGGGTGGAGGCGATCGGGGACGCCAATCCCGTCTACGTCGAGCCCGCGGTCGCGTCGGCTTCCGTCCACAAGGGACTGGTGGCGCCGCCGGCGATGGCGCAAGGTGTGGACGATGGCGGGGCTGCACGGCGGGCGCGCGGACGACGACCCGATGGGCGCGATCATGGCGGTGCTCGACGAAGCCGGGTACACGTCCGTCGTCGCGACGAACTCCGACCAGACCTACCACCGCTATCTGCGGCCGGGGGAGCGCGTCGCGGCCACGACGGAGCTGCTGGACGTCGCCGGGCCGAAGCGCACCGCGTTGGGTGAGGGCTGGTTCGTGACCACGCGGACGTCGTGGACCGTGGACGGCGAGCCGGTGGCGGACATGGTGTTCCGGGTGCTGAAGTTCCGGCCTGCGGCCGTTTCCGAACCACCGGCGCCCGTGCTGCGGCCGGTGATCAGCCGGGACACGGAGTTCTTCTGGGCCGGCCTGTCCGACGGCGAGCTGCGCATCCAGCGGTGGGGCGACACGCTGCGGCACCCGCCGGGCCCGATGTCGCCCGACGGCTCGCTGGCGGCGACACCGGACTACGTCGTCGCGAGCGGGCGTGGCACGGTCTACAGCTACGTCGTGCACCACCACCCGCCGGTGCCGGGCAAGCGGCTGCCGTTCGTGGTGGCGCTCGTGGAGCTGGAGGAGGGCGTGCGCGTGATGGCGGAGCAGCTCGACGCGGCGCCGGACGAGGTGCGGGTCGGGCTGCCGGTGGTCGCCGCGTTCGTGCGGGTCGACGACGAGCTGACCTTGCCGGCGTGGCGGGTGGCGCGATGAGTGAGGTCGTGCCGTCGTTGCGGATCGAGGCGACAACGACGTTTGTGGTCAGCACCGCGCTCGCGACCCGCGACTTCCAGGACGTGCACCACGACCGCGACGCCGCCCTCGCCCGGGGTTCGAAGGACATCTTCCTCAACATCCCCACCGACACCGGTCTCGTGCAACGGTTCGTGAGCGAGTGGGCCGGGCCCGAGGCACTGGTCCGCTCGATCGAGATCCGCCTCGGTGTGCCGTGTTCCGCGGGGACACGCTCACGTTCACCGGTCAGGTCGTCTCCCGCTCCGGCGACGACGTCGAGCTCGCTGTGTCCGCCACCGGCAGCCTGGGCGAACACCTGACCGGCGCGGTCTCCCTCACCCTGCCCGGTGGTGCGTCGTGACGTTGGCGGGCGCGGCGGCGATCGCCGGAATCGGGCCACGGAGTTCTCCAAGGATTCGGGTCGCAGCGAACTCAGGTTGGCGGCCGAATGCGTGACGCACGCGCTGACCGACGCCGGCCCGTCGGCGTCCGAAGTGGACTGACTGGTGTCGTTCACGATGGACGGCACCGCGGAGATCGCGCTGGCCCGCGAGCTCGGCATCCCGGAGCTCAAATTTCTTCAGCCGCATCCACTACGGCGGCGGCGCCGCGGCCGCGACGGTGCAGCAGGCCGCGATGGCCGTGGCCACCGGTGTCGCCGACGTCGTGGTGGTGTACCGGGCCTTCAACGAACGCTCCGAACAGCGCTTCGGCCGCGTGTCGGCCGCCGCGGCGACGCAGGTGAACTCGTCCGGTGTGGACAACGCGTTCCACTACCCGATGGGCATCGCGACGCCGGCCGCCACCGTCGCCATGATCGCGCGCCGCTACCTGCACGACTACGGCGCCACGAGCGAGGACTTCGGCCGCGTCGCCGTGGTGGATCGCGTGCACGCCGCGACCAACCCGGCGGCGTGGTTCCACGGCCGGCCGATCACGCTCGCCGAGCACCAGGCGTCGCGCTGGGTCGCGGAACCGCTGCACCTGCTCGACTGCTGCCAGGAGAGCGACGGCGGGGTGGCGCTGGTGGTCACGAGCGTCGAGCGCGCGCTCGACCTGCGTCACGCGCCGGCCGTGGTCGCCGCGGCGGCCCAGGGGAGCGGGCCGGACCAGTACGTGATGACCAGCTACTACCGCGACGACCTCGCCGCGCTGCCCGAGATGGGTGTGGTGGGCCGGCAGCTGTGGGCGCGGTCGGGGCTCGGACCGTCCGATGTGGACGTCGCGGTGCTCTACGACCACTTCACCCCGTACGTGCTGATGCAGCTGGAGGAGCTCGGCTTCTGCGGCCGCGGCGAGGCGAAGGACTTCATCGCCAGGCGACACCCTGACGCTGGACGGCGCGCTGCCGCTGAACCCGCACGGCGGGCAGCTCGGCGAGGCCTACATCCACGGCATGAACGGCATCGCCGAGGCCGTGCGCCAGATCCGCGGCACGGCCGTGAACCAGGTGCGCGACGCCGAGACTGTGCTGGTGACCGCGGGCACCGGCGTCCCGACCAGTGGACTGGTCTTGACTCGTCACTAAGCGCGACCCATACCCTGGCCCCGTACGGGTAGCTCCACAAGGGCGGTAACTCTTGTGGGGCAACGGCTTTCACCTCTTTGCTGGCTGGTGCTCACCCGCCGTGGAATGTCACCGTGGAGCGGAGATCAGCGACGCAGCGTGAAAGCAGGCACGACGATGTCCGGATCCACCGTCCTCGCGGGCTCGCCATGAGTGCACCGGTGCTGGTGGCGTGGCTGCTCACCGCGGTCTTCGCGGTGCTCGCGCTGCCGTGCGTGCTGCGGCTCGTGCGGCTCGACTACGCGCGCCTCGGCTCCGGCGTGCGCAACGCCGACCTCGCCGAGCTGCTGCTCGTGGTGGCCATGGTGGCGATGATCTCTCCCGCCGGCGGCCCCATTCCCGCCGCCGGCTGGCAGGCGGTGTTCGTGCTCACGGCGGCCTGGTTCGGGTTCGCCTGGTGGCGCGGGCGGGGTCAGGCGCACGCGGCGCACGCTTCGGGCTGCGGGCACCACGCGCTGTCGGCGGCCGCGATGCTGTACATGGTGACCGCGATGCCCCACGACGGCATGGTCCACGGCCCGTGGCTCACGATGTCCTCAATGGACGTCCGGCTCGCGGTACCTCTGCTCGCCGTGCTGGGCGCGGTGTACTTCGTGGCCGACGCCGCACGGTCGGGAGTGGTCGCGGTGCGCACGCGCGGCGCGGCCGCACCCGGGCTGACCTCGCGCACGGTGTGCCGCGCGGTGATGGGTGCGGGTATGGGGTACCTGCTGCTCGCTGCGGTGTGACGGAGTGTGGCCGGTTCAGCCGATTCGGCGCACTTCGCCGTCGGGCGGGGGCGTGCCGAGGTCCGGCAGCTCGCTCACCGGGTTCTCCTCGATCCACTTGCGCGTGGCGGCGACGTCGCGGTCGAGGGCCGCGATCAGCTCCTCGCCGGAGTCGTACTTCTGCTGCTCGCGCAGGTGCGCGCCGAGCCACACCGTGAGCGTCTCGCCGTAGAGGTCGCCCTTGAAATCGAGCAGGTGCGCTTCGACGAGCCGGTAGCCGTCGGCGCCGTAGTAGGTGGGGCGGCGCCCGACGGACACGGCGGCGGCCACGTGCGTACCGTCCGCGCGCTCGGCCCAGCCGGCCCAGACGCCGTCGCCGACCTGCCCGCTCTGGTTGCGCAGCGCGATGTTCGCCGTGGGGAAGCCCAGCTCCCGGCCGCGCTTGTCACCCGGCTCCACCGGTCCGCGGACCACGAAGAAGGTGCCGCTGTGCTGACCGAGAGCGTGCTCGTCCGCCATCCGCCGTCCCGTCCCTGTTCCGGTGTCCTTTCCGACACCGTAATACTGGCGGTCGGCTCAGCGCGGCACGAGCACTGTGTCGGACAGCACAGGAGTGTCGTCACGCTCCGGAGCGGTGGTGGTCACCAGCAGCCGGTCGCTGTCGCGCCACACGCGCGTGCGCAGCGGTTCGCCCGGAAAGACCACACCGGCGAACTTCGTCCCGAACGAGCGGATCCGCGTGGGGTCGCCGTCGAGGAACGCGTCGGTGAGCGCCTTCGCGACCACGCCGTAGGTGCACAGGCCGTGCAGGATCGGGCGGTCGAACCCGTCGGCCTTCGCGAACGCGGGGTCGGCGTGCAGCGGATTGCGGTCGCCGCACAGACGGTACAAAAGCGCCTGCTGGGGCAGCGTCGGGGTGTCGAGCACGGCGTCGGGCTCGCGCTCGGGCCACGCGAGCTTCCGCGACGGCCCGCGGTCGCCGCCGAACCCGCCTTCGCCGCGGGCGAAGATGCCGGAACGAGCCGTCCACAGTGGATCGCCCTGGGTGTCGGACACCGTGGTCTCCTGCACGAGAACCGCGGCCTTGCCCTTGTCGAACACGTCGGTGATGCGGGTGCGCGCCACCGCTTCGCCGTCGACGGGGATGGGCCGGTGCAGCTCGATCTCCTGCGTGCCGTGCAACACCTTCGCGAGGTCGATGTCCACGCCCGGGAACTTCAGCGCGGGCGGGGCGAACGTGCGCAGGTTCACCGCGACGGTGGCGAACGTGGGGATCACGCGCAGGTCCTGCTCATAGGCGTAGCGCAGCTCGCGCTCGTCGACCGGATCGGCGCCCGCGCCCAGCGCGAGGTGGTAGAGCAGCACGTCGGACGGCGTCCAGGCGAACCGCACCTCGCCGAGGTCGGCACCAATCGCGAGCGCGGGGTCGATGGGCACGGAGTCTCCTTGGTTTTCGGCTATTCGTAGCTGACCGACACCTCGTCGGTGACGGGGCAGCGACTGGCAGGCCAGACGATCCCATCGGCGAGGTCTTCGGCGTCCGGCACCTCGTTGTTCAGCATCTTCACCTCACCCGACACCAGGCGGCACGCGCAAGCGCTGCACTGGCCTTCGCGGCACGAGTAGGGCGCGTCGAGACCCTCGGCGAGCAGGTGGTCGAGCAGCTTCCGCTGCCGGGGCCAGGCGACCGTGTGGGTTTCGCCGTCGAGATCGACGGTGAGCCGGGCCGTCTCGCTGCCTGCTGCTACGGGCTCAGGTGTTTGCTCGAACGGATTCCCGGTGAGGGAGTGGAACTTCTCGACGTGGACGCGCTCGCGCGGCACTCCGAGCACGGTCAGCGCGGTCCTGGCCGCGGCCATGAACGGCGCCGGCCCGCACAGGTACGCGTCGCGGCCGCGGTAGGGCGCGGCGAGGGTTTCGAGCATGCGCGCGGACGGCAGGCCCTGCAGGCTTTCGATCCAGTGCACCACGGTGAGCCGGCCCGGGTGCTGTGTCACGAGCTCGGCGAGCTCCCGGGCGAAGATGACGGACGCTTCGTCGCGGTTGGCGTAGACGAGCACGACCTGACCGGTGCCGTGCCGCAGCGCCGACTTCAGGATCGACATCACCGGGGTGATCCCGCTGCCCGCCGCCAACAGCAGGAAGTCGCGGTCCAAGGAGGACGCCACGAACACCCCGGCCGGCGGCAGCACATCGATCTCCGCGCCGACCCGCAGCTCTTCGCACACCCAGCCGGAGCCGTAGCCCGTGCGTTTCACCGTGACCTGCACCCGGCCTTCGTACGGCGCGCTCGACAGCGAGTAGCACCGCGCGACGGACCCCGTGCGGTCGCTGGGGATCCGCAGCGTGAGGAACTGGCCGGGCGCGTAGGCGAAGGCCGCTTGATGTCCTTCCGGAATGGTGAACACGATCGAGCGCGCGTCGGCGGTCTCGACGATCACCTCCGCGACGGTCAGCGTCACGACGTCAGCCACCGCGCACCACCTCGACCGTGCTGCCGTCGCGGGACACCTCGGCCACGGCGAGGCTCCCGTCGCGCACGGCGTCGGCAATGCTGCCGGCCAGCTTCCCGCACGTGTCGAGCAACGCGGGATGCCGGCCGGCGGCCACGTGCGCGGCGAAAACGGGACAGCTGTGGGAAGCGTCGGTGGTCCACTGGATGCTCGTGTGCGTGAGGCTGTTCTTCTTCACCAGCACGCACGTTCCGCAGCCGCGGCACTCGTGCGGCCGCAGCCCGGCGGTGAGGGACTCCGTGACCTCTGCCGTCACACGCCTGCCTCTTCCGCCTCGGCGCGCTGTCGCGCCAGGTTCTCCGCCACCTCAGCGGCCCACGCCTCGTTGGCCTTGCTGGTGTCGACCTCGAACTCGAAGCGGCGGGTCATGTCCTCGGTGACGTCGTCGGCGTTCACGTAGAACTGTTCGTACCAGCGGCGCAGCTGGTACACGGGCCCGTCTTCCTCGCACAGCAACGGGTTTGTCGATGCGGGTCTTGTTCTTCCAGATCTCCACGTCCTGCAGGAACCCGACGCCGATGCCCTTCGCGAGCCGCGCGGCGATCTTGTCCGCGTGCTCGTCGGAGATCCCGGGCAGCTTCTTGACCATGATCCCCCACTGCAGAACGAACGACGTCGGCGTGACAGGGTAGTGGCAGTTGATGAGCACGTTCTCGATCTCGAAGCCCTGGAACGAGTTCACCAGGTGGTTGATCATGTACGACGGCCCGAAGTACGAGGCTTCCGAGCGCAGCAGGTTGTCCTCGCCGCCGTAGTTCGAAGCCATCCCCATGTCGGGGCGGCCCTTGGTGTTGAGGAACTGCGTGGCGACGTGCCCTTCGAACACGTTCTTGAAGTAGGTGGGGTAGGCGTGGTGGATGTAGAAGAAGTGGGCCATGTCCACGACGTTGTCGATGATCTCGCGGCAGTGGGCGTTCTCGATGAGGATGGATTCCCAGGTCCAGTTGCTCCACTCGGCGCTGAACGCGCCCTCGACACGGGGGATCACCACGTCGTCGGGCGGTGGGTTGCCTTCGGGGTCGTGCCACACGAGCAGCTGCTTGTTCTCCTCCAGCACGCGCCAAGACCGTGTCCGCGCACGAAGGAACCCGTCTGGCGTAAGGGATCGACACGCATTTGCCGGCGCCGTTCCAGCGCCAGTCGTGGAACAGGCACGCGACCTCATCGCCCTTCACCGAGCCCTGGGTGAGGTCGCCGCCCATGTGGCGGCAGTAGCCGTCGAGCACGTTGAGCCGTCCCGACGAGTCGGCGAAGACCACGAGCTTCGTGCCGAACGCTTCGATGGCGTGGGGTTTCCCGTCGCGGAGGGTGCCGGCGAGGCCGAGGCAGTGCCAGCCGCGGGCGAAGCGTGTGGGCGGCGTGCCGGCGTTCGATCGTGCGGACGGTCTCTCGCGGTGGTGACGTCACTGGCTGCCTCCCGTGCCGGTCCGATCTTCGGTCGCGAGCCGCTCGGCCGCTAGGTAGCCGAACACCATCGCGGGCCCGATCGTCGCGCCGGGTCCGGCGTAGGTGCGGCCCATCACGGCCGCGCTGGTGTTGCCCGCCGCGTAGAGCCCGGGGATGACCGAGCCGTCTTCGCGCAGCACGCGGGCGTGCTCGTCGGTGCGCAGCCCGCCCTTGGTGCCGAGGTCGCCGGGCACGATCTTCACCGCGTAGAACGGCGGTTTGGCCAGCGGGCCGAGGCTGGGGTTGGGGTGGTTGCGCGGGTCGCCGTAGTGTGGTCGTAGGCGCTTCGCCCGCGGTGGAAGTCTTCGTCGACGCCGGTGCGGGCGAAGCCGTTGAAGCGTTCGACGGTGCTTCGCAGGGCTTCGGGAGGTACGTCGATGCTGGTGGCCAGCTCTTCGATCGTCGGTGCCTTCGCGACGATGCCGGCTTTGTACCAGCGGCCGGGCAGCGGCCGGCGGGGCCCGATGCCGGTGAACAGGTAGCGGTCCTTGTAGCGCTGGTCGAACACGAGCCACGTGGGGATGTGCTCGGCGGGGCCGTCGCCTTCGCCGTACATCGCGTGGACGGCTTCGACGTAGGGCGCGGACTCGTTGACGAACCGGCTGCCGCGCGCGTTGACCATGGGGGAGCCGGGCCTCGACCGCTCGGCGAGGGCGAACCACGGGCCGCCGGTGAGCGGGATCGACGGGCCCCACCACGCGTCGTCCATGAGGGCGGTGGCCGCGCCGAGCTTCAGGCCGGCCGCGATGCCGTCGCCGGTGTTGGCAGCGGCCCCGACGGTCCACTCGGTGCCGATCGGAGCGCGCTGGTACTTGGTGCGCATCTCCTCGTTGTGCTCGAAGCCGCCGCACGCGAGCAGCACGCCGCGCCGGGCGTGGAAGACGCCGGCGGTGGTTCGGACGCCGGTGACGCGGCCGTCGTCCGTCGTCAGCTCGACGAGCGGGGCGTCGAGGAGGACGTCGACGCCGGCGCGCCTGAGCCCCAGGAAAAGCCCGGCCGCAAGCGCTTGCCCCATGGCGATCGGCTGCTGCCCGCGGAGTCTCCCGGCGAACCAGCGAGCGCCGAGTTCGGCGACGCGGGCGAGGCCGCGGGGGTGGCGGGGAGCAGGCTCAGCCAGCGATAGTCGGACTGGGTGATCGGGACGCCGAGCGGCGGCGCGCTGTACGGCGGCTCCAGTCGAGCCAGGTCGTCACCCAGGAGCTTCGCGTCGAGCGGCTTCGGTTCGACGGAGCGGCCTGCGGCGCGTCCGCCGGGGGCTTCGGGGTGGTAGTCGCTGTAGCCGGGCACCCAGCGGAACTCGAGTGGGGCGTTGGGCGCGGCGTCGGCATGCATTGCTGGCTTCGTACGCCGCGAAGCCGGGGATTTATGTGCTACCGCTTCGACGCTCGTTGCACCGGCGCGTGGAGCGGCTGGAAGAGCGGTATTCGCGTGAGGTGCGGATCGTCGCGCGCCGGAGTGTGGTGCTCGCGGCGGGCGGGTTCATCGCGAATCGTGAGCTGGTGCGCCGGCATGCACCGGCGTACCGCGGCGGGCTTGCGCTGGGGACTTCGGCCGACGACGGTTCGGGTATCGAGCTGGGATTGTCGGTGGGCGGGCGGGTCGCGGAGATGGACCGGATCTCGGCGTGGCGGTTCCTCACGCCGCCGGCCGCGTTCCTCGGCGGCTTGCTCGTGGACGTCGCCGGGCGCTGGATCATCGACGAATCCCGTTACGGCGCGGCGATCGGCGAGCGGATGATCACCGCGCACGGCGGACGGGGCTGGCTGCTCGTCGACGAGCCGGTGGTCGCCGAAGCTCGGCGGGACGGACGCAAGCAGGGGCAGTGGTTCGCGCGGTTGCAGCTGTGGCACCTCCTGGGCCGCGGGCGCGTCACGGGTGCTTCGTTGGAGGAAGTCGCGCGGCGTGCCGGTGTCGGCCCGGAGGGGTTGCGGGAGACGTACGCCGCGTATCGGCAAGGCCGGGATCCGCTGGGCAAGCCCGCGGAGTTCGCGCGGCCGCTGGACACTCCACCGTTCTCGCTGATCGACGTGTCCGTGAAGCCGAGCCTCGGCTACCCGTGCCCGATGCTGACGCTGGGCGGGCTCGTGGTCGACGAGGACACCGGCGCGGTGGCCGGCGTTCGCGGTCTGTACGCGGCGGGGCGGACGGCGGTGGGAATCTGTTCCAGGTCCTACGTGAGCGGTCTGTCGCTGGCCGACTGCGTGTTTTCCGGTCGTCGGGCAGGGAAGAGCAGTGCTCCGGAGTCCAATCGCGTCGACAAAACGAGAACGTGTTCTATTCTTGGTCTCGTCGAACGAGAGGACGGCCGATGAGCGAGCTGCCTGCCGTGATCACGGGAGTGCGTGACCTGCTCCCGGTGCTGCGGGAACGCGCGCAGGAGACCGAGGACGCGCGGCGCGTGCCGGTCGAGTCCGTCAAGGCGTTGCAGGAGACCGGGTTCTTTCGCCTGCTGCAGCCGAAGCGGTATGGTGGGCTGGAAGCCGACCCGGTCACGTTCTACACCGCGGTGAAGCTCGTGGCGAGCGCGTGCGGGTCCACGGGCTGGGTCGTGTCCATCCTCGGCGTCCACCCGTGGCACCTGGCGCTGTTCGACGCGCGGGCGCAGGAAGAGGTGTGGAGCGAGGACCACGACGTGCGGATCTCGTCGTCGTACGCGCCGATGGGCAAGGCGACGGTGGTCGACGGCGGCTATCGGCTGTCGGGCCGCTGGAGCTTCTCGTCCGGCTGCGACCACTGCACGTGGGTGCTGCTGGGCGCGCCGGCGTTCGCGGACGGCGCGCCGGTGGACTTCTGCACGTACCTGCTGCCGCTGTCCGACTATTCCCTTGTGGACGTGTGGGACACGGTGGGCCTGCGCGGGACGGGGTCCAACGATGTTGTGGTGGAAGACGTCTTCGTGCCCGCGCACCGCGCACTGTCCTTTGTGGCCACGTCCAAATGCCGGACGCCGGGCCAGGAGGTGAACCCGGGGCCGTTGTACAAGCTGCCCTACGGTTCGGTGCACCCGAGCACGATCACCGCACCGATCATCGGCATGGCGCAGGGCACGTACGACGCGCACGTGGAGCACCAAGGGCGTCGCGTGCGAGCGGCGTACGCGGGGGAGAAGGCGCAGGACGATCCGTTCGCCAGGATCCGCATCGCCGAGGCGGCCAGCGAGATCGACGCCGCGTGGCTGCAGCTTACGCACAACATCGACGAGCTGTACCAGCTGGCGTGCCGCGGTGAAAAGCTGCCGTTCTCCACGCGGCTGCGCGTGCGGCGCGACCAGGTCCGCGGCACCGACCGCGCGATCTCCGCGATCGACCGCCTCTTCGAAAACTCCGGCGGCCGCGCGCTGTAACGCGGCACCCCGATCCAGCGCTTCTGGCGCGACGCGCACGCCGGCCGCGTCCACGCCGCCAACGACGCCGAGCGCGCGTACGTCATGTTCGGCACCGGCGCCTTCGGGCTGCCCGTCGAGAATGCGATGGTGTGATGGGCAATTTCGTTACTGTCCCGAGTGGGCTCTCGCTGCACTACCACGAAGCCGGCACCGAGCATGCCGAAACCCTGATCCTCCTCCACGACGGCGGTCCGGGCGCCTCGGCGTGGTCCAATTTCGGACGCACCCTGCCCGAGTTCGGCAAGGTGTACCGCATGCTGGCCGTCGACCAGCCGGGTTTCGGGCAGTCGTCGAAGCCCACCGAGCACCCCCACTACTTCCGCCACAGCGCCGACGCCATCGTTGGCCTCATGGACACGCTCGGCATCGCGCGCGCCCACTTCGTCGGCAATTCCTTGGGCGCGGGCGCCGCCGTACGCCTGGCCCTGGACCACCCTTCGCGCGCCGGCCGCCTGGTCCTGACGGGCGCGGGTGGCCTGAGCGTGAACCTCTTCGCACCCGACCCCACGGAGGGCGTGCGCCTGCTGGGCCGCTTCGCCGCTTCCCCCACGCGCGACCGCATGGCCGCGTTCCTGCGCATCATGGTCCACGACCAGTCCCTGATCACCGACGAGCTGATCGACGACCGCTTCGCCGCCGCTTCTTCACCGGAATCCCTGGCCGCCATGCGCTCGCTGGGCCAGTCGTTCGCATCGTCGGTCGAGGACGGCCTCCTCTGGCGCGACGCCTACCGCCTACGCCAACGCGTCCTGCTCGTCTGGGGCCGCGAAGACCGCGTAAACCCCCTGGACGGCGCCCTCCTCGCCCTGAAAACCATCCCGCGCGCCCAACTCCACGTCTTCGGCGGCTGCGGGCACTGGGCCCAGCTCGAGAAGTTCGACGAGTTCAACCGCCTCACACTCGACTTCCTGGGGCCATGAGTTCGTTGAGGTACGTCCGCCCGGCCCTCGACTTCCTCGGGCGTGCGTAATGGCCATCAGCTCCCTCGGTTACCTCCGCGTCGAAGCAACCGACGTCCCCGCCTGGCGCGTTTATGCGTTGAAGGTCCTGGGCTTGGTCGAAGGCACCGGCCCCAACCCCGACGCGCTGTATCTGCGCATGGAGGACTTCCCCGCCCGCCTCGTCATCGTCCCCGGCCCCGCCGACCGCCTCGCACAAGTCGGCTGGGAAGCCGCCAACGCCGAGGAACTCGACGACATCCGCATCCGCCTGGCCGCCGCTTCCGTGGACTACAAGGAAGGCACGCCCGACGACTTGGCCGACCGCCGCGTCACCGAACTGATCACCTTCGCCGACCCCTCGGGCACCACACTGGAAGTCTTCCACGGCGTCGCCCTCCAGCACCGCCGCGTCGTCAGCCCCTACGGCCACCACTTCGTCACCGGCCCCCAAGGCCTGGGCCACGTCGTCCTGTCCACCCACGACGACGCCGCCGCGCTCGCCTTCTACCGCGACATCGGCTTCCGCCTCCGCGACTCCATGCGCCTGCCACCCCAGCTGATCGGCCGCCCCGCCGACGGCCCACCCGCATGGCTGCGCTTTCTTCGGCTGCAACCCCGCCACCACAGCCTCGCGTTCCTCCCGATGCCCACCCCCAGCGGCATCGTCCACCTCATGCTGGAAGTCGAATCCACCGACGACGTCGGCCGCTGCCTGGACCGCGCCCACCGCCGCTCGGTGCCGCTGTCGGCCACCCTCGGCCGCCACGTCAACGACCTCATGCTCTCCTTCTACATGAAAACCCCCGGCGGCTTCGACCTCGAATACGGCTGCGAAGGCCGCCACGTCGACGACACCACCTGGCTCGCCCGCGAAAGCACCGCCGTGTCGTTGTGGGGCCACGACTTCAGCGTCGGTTCCCGATGACGACGGTGCTTGGCAGTTTTTTCCGCACGCCGGCATCGCGGTGTCGCTGTGAGGACAGGACCTCGGCGTCGATTCTCGATGATGAGGGCGGTTCGCGGTTGTCTCGGCCCGGGCTGGCGTCGCGGGGTCGTTGTGGGGCCGCGCGTTCAGCGTCAGTTCTCCATGACGACGGTGCTTCGCATTTGTCTCCGCGTGCGCAGGCACCGCGGTGTCTTTGTGGGCCTGTGGCTTCAGCGTCGGTTCTCGATGGCCGCGTTGCTCTGCAGCGTTTCCGCGTGCCTCGGCGCCGCGTGTCTTTGTGGGACTGCGACTTCTGCTTCCGTTCCCGATGGCCACGTCGCTTTGCAGTGTTTCCGCGTGCGCGGGCCTCGCGGTGTCTTTGTGGGACTGCGACTTCTGCTTCCGTTCCCGATGGCCACGTCGCTTCGCAGTCTTCTCCGCCCACGCCCGCCCGCCGTGGCCTCGGAGCCACCGGCGACCTGGCGTCCTACGGCACCGTCGATGAGCCCTGGATGACCGCCGTACTCGA
This sequence comes from Amycolatopsis sp. NPDC051372, assembly GCF_040682095.1. Lineage (NCBI taxonomy): Bacteria > Bacillati > Actinomycetota > Actinomycetes > Pseudonocardiales > Pseudonocardiaceae > Amycolatopsis > Amycolatopsis sp. NPDC051372. The sequence continues at coordinate 154,358 of NZ_JBFBAF010000007.1, read as the reverse complement.
TCCGTCTCGATTCCGTGCCGTGCTCGGGCACTTCTGCACCGGCGTCACCATCGTCACCGGACGCGACGGGGCCACTCCCGTCGGGTTCGCGTGTCAGTCGTTCGCGGCGTTGTCGCTGGATCCGCCGCTGGCGTTGTTCTGCGTGGCCCGCGCGTCGCGCACCTGGCCGGTCCTCGCCGACACGGGTCGCTTTGCGGTCAACGTCCTCGCCGAGCACCAGCGCGACCTCAGCGCCACCTTCGGCGCCCGCCGCGACGACAAGTTCGCCACCGTCGCCTGGCACCCCGCCCCGTCCGGCGCCCGCTGATCCACGGCGCCCTCACATGGATCGACTGCGCCCTCGAGACCGTGCACCCCGCCGGCGACCACCAGGTCGTCATCGGCCGCGTGACCGCCCTCGGCGACACTTCCGACGCCCGGCCGCTCCTCTTCCACCGCGGCCAGTACACCGTTACGGAACCGGTCCCCGACCCGCTCGCGGCCCTCCTGCCCTGGCCCCGCCCGGACGACTGGCTGTAGCGCGCCCGAGCCTCACTTCCAGCGGAAATGCACGAACACCCGCCCGAAGTTGTCCTTGTCCTTCTCCACCCGGTGGTAGAGCGCCTTGATCTCCTTCTGCTCCAAGAACCGCAGCACGTGCTTCTTCAGCTGCCCGGACCCCTTGCCCGGGATGATCTCCACGAGCGGCGCCTTCTTGGCCACCGCCTCGTCGATCACCGCCCGCAGCGCCCGGTCGATCTCGCCGCTGCGGTTGTAGATGTCGTGCAGGTCGAGTTTGAGCTTCATGCCGTTTAGCGTGCCACGCGCGCCCCGCGAGACGACCGGACCGAGCCTCCGGCGCACCCCTCACGGCGTCGGCGGCTCGGTCCGAAGAGGAGAGATCAGCAGGCGTTGATCTTCCAGGAGTCGGCCTTGTCGTTGGCGCCCGGGATGTCGACGAGGTTCTTGTAGTCCTTGAACGGGCTGACCTTCAGGATCAGCTTGTCGCCCAGGACGCCGCGGTGGTTGTAGAGGCAGATGGTGCGGTTGCCGTTGTTGATGATCGACGACAGCTGGCTGCGCCGGTCACCCTTGGTCGCTTGCGGCGGGTTGTTGAAGCTCCCCGACGGTGTGGAGCTGTAGTTCAGGTGCCAGCGCTGGTTGTAGACGCCGGCGTTGTAGTCCTTGTCCTGGTAGAAGCAGTAGTAGTTCGCCGGGCAGGGCGCGGTCGCGGCGGAGGCCGGCGCTGCGGCGAGCACGGTGCCGGCGGCGACACCGGCGACGGCGGCCGCGATCGCGGCGACAGAACGGATCTTCGACATGGCGGTTCTCTCCCCTTGAGCGGTCACCCCGGAGCGGGCGACCGGATGGCTCAACCGTGCCGAGATCCGTCCTCGCGCCATCATCGCGCCGTCCTCACGCAGGTCAGCGCAGGTATGATCACGGCCCGGGGAGGGTTGTGGATGGACTTCTGTGTGCTGGGGCCGTTGGAGATCTGGACGGCCGGGGGACGGCTGCCCCTCCCGGGAACCCGGCATCAGCGCGTGCTGGCGACGTTGCTGCTCACCCCCAACGCCGTCGTCCCCATGGCGAGGCTCATCGAGGCCACGTGGGAGGGCGAGCCGCCCGCCACGGCCACCAAGCAGGTGCAGAACTGCGTGTCGGCGCTGCGCGAACGGCTCGGTGACGCCGAGCAGCGCCTCATCGTCACCAACGGTCCCGGCTACCGGATCACCGTCGCCGACGACCAGCTCGACCTGTTCCGCTTCACCAAGGGCATCGCCGACGCGAGGCGGTTCGCGGAGAAGGGCGCTCTGCGCGACGGCGTGCGCGAGATGCGCGCCGCACTCAAGCTCTGGCGCGGTCCCGCACTCGACGGGCTCGAAACCTCAGTGCTGGTCAGCCGTGCCGGCCGGCTGGACGAGCAGCGCCTGGACGCGTTCGAGTCGTGCGTCGACTGGCAGATCGCGCTCGGCCAGCACCGCGAGGTCGTCGACGAACTCGCCGAGGTCGTCGCCGAGCACCCGCTCCGCGAACGGCCGCACGCCCAGCTGATGCTCGCGCTCGATCGCTCCGGCCGGCAGGCAGACGCGCTCAAGGTGTTCCAGCGCCTGCGCACCGACCTCGCCGAAGAGCTGGGCATCGACCCCGGTCCCGACGTCCGCGACCTGCACGAACGCATCCTCCGCGGCGAGAACCGCCCGGCCGACCACGTGCCCGCCACCGCCGCACCCCCGGACGAGCTCGACCGCGCGGCGAAGGAGCTCGCCGCGGCGATCACCCGACAGTGGACTGCCGAAGTCGAGATGCGCTCGCTCAAGCGGCCGGAGCCGGTGCCGTTGAACTGGTCGAGCACCGAGCGCGAGGTCGCCGCCGCCGCGTCAGCAGTGCTCGGCGCCCGCCCCGGCGAGGGCCCGGACCGCCTCGTGCTGAGCGGCGACCTGACCGACGTCGTCGCGAAGTTCCGGCAGGTCCCGGCCCGTCAGCTCGTGGTACTCGGCGAGCCCGGCGCCGGAAAGTCCGTGCTGGCGATCCTCCTCACTCTCGGTTTGCTTACCGACCCGCCACCGGGCGAGCCGGTGCCGGTGCTGTTGCCGCTCGCCTCCTGGAACCCGCACCGCGAGCACCTGCACACCTGGCTGGCGCGCAAGCTGGTCGAGGAATACCCGGGCCTCGCGAACACCGCCGCCTACGGCGAGGGCGCTGGCCTGCGCCTAGTCCTCGAAGGCCGGATCATTCCGGTCCTCGACGGCCTCGACGAAACCCCGCCCGGCCTCCACACCGCCGCCATCGATGCGCTCGACCAGGCCGTCGGCGCCGGCCGCCCGCTGGTGGTGACCTGCCGCAGCGCCGAGTACGAGCTCGCGGTCCGCCAAGCGGGCTCCTTCCTGACCCGGGCCGCGGTGGTCGAGATCGAGCCGGTCGAGATCGAGGACACGATCGCCTTCCTCACCGCACGCCGACGCTCGGGCGAAACCCGCTGGGACCCGCTCGTCCGCCGCCTTCGCCGCGAGCCAACCGGGCCGCTCGCCCAAGCCCTGCGCACGCCCCTCATGGTCGACCTCGCCAGGACCGCCTACGCGAACCCCGCCACCGACCCCGGCGAACTCTGCGACCCCACGCGATTCCCGGACCGCGCATCCGTCGAACGACACCTCCTCGACGCGTACCTCCCCGCCGTCTACACCCGCAAACCCGCGCCTCCCGCTCAGCTCGTCCGCCCACACCGGCCGCGCGACTACGACCCCGCGGAGGCCGAGCGCTGGCTCACCTTCCTCGCGCGGCTGCTTGAGCGCGAACGCACTGGCGACCTCGCCTGGTGGCAGCTCGACCGCGCCGTGCCGAGGCTCGTCGTCGGCCTGTACCTCGGCCTGCCGCCCGCGGTGCTGTTCGCCCTCACCGGTTGGCTGGCCGCCGGCCCGGTGATCGGGGCGATCTACGGAGGCTCCTTTGCGATCGCAGGCTGCGTCACGCACAGCGTCGGGCGCCGGCCAGGACCGCTACGAGTGGAACCGAGGTTCGCGGGCACCGCCGGCCGCTTCGCCCGCCGGTTCGCGGTGGGCGCCGTGATCGGAGTCTGCCTCGGCCTCGGCTGGTCGCTCCCGGCCTGGGTGGTCAGCCTGCTCGCGCTCGTGTTCGGCCTGGCCATCGGCGTGCACGTCTGGCTGGGCACGCCGCTCGACGCGAACCGGGTGTCCAGCCCGGAGACCGTGCTGCGCCACGATCGTGCCGCGGCTCTCTCGTTCACGTTGTCATTCATGGTCTCCCTGGGTCTCTTCTATGGTTTGGCACTGGCTCTCACCCCCGCCGAGTCCACCTTCGAAGTGCTGAACGGGCACTACGACGTGGTGCTCGGCCTGGCGGGCGGGGTGGCCGCCGGGCTGCTGGGCCGGTACCTCGTGGCGAACCTGGGTGGTATCGCCTACGGAATCGCCGGCGCGGTCATCGGTGGACAGGTGTTCCTGCCCGCGACCAGCGCGGTGTAGGCGGTGGCAGGTGGCGGTCTGTTCGGCCTTTCGGTCGGCGTGAGTGTGTGTTTGGCCCGGGCGTGGGGCGCGTTCGCGTTCACCCGGCTCTGGCTGGCGTCGCGGGGCCGGATTCCGTGGGGATTCATGGCTTTCCTCGCCGACGCGCGCCGGCGCGGGGTGCTGCGTCAGGTCGGCGAGGTGTACCAGTTCCGGCACGCGAGGCTGCAGGAGCGGCTTGCCGTCGCGGGATCTACAGCAGGCGGGCGCCCGGACACGGGTGACGAGTAAGGATCACTGGAGCAGCACCGTTCCATCATGCCCACGGTGATCCGCCGATGTCATCGATTCGAACACATGTTCGCACGATCGAGTGGTCGCTCGGGTGAAGGGCGGCAATTGCCGCCTGGGGTGCGCTAACCTCGAATTCATCAAAGCAGCCGGACGCGGTGCGACTCCGCCCCGTCCTCATCGGCGCGAAAATCCTTCAGCAGCAATCATTTCTGCACTCGAGCAGCACATCTCGAGCAGCACACCGACACACATTCACGTGAGAACGGATCAGCGATGTACCCAGCAGAAGTCAATTCGGCGGCGCGCAAACAGGTTCGTCTCAGCTGGAGACCGGAGCGCCGCCTCACGGACGGCGAGCGAAGACCCAGGGCGTCACCCCAGGGTCTGCCACCAACCGTCCACAGCGGGCGGGTTCGCCACGTCGATCCGCTGGCCAGGCTTCGGCACGGCGAGGGCGAGGTCGTTCGCCTTGGCCTCGCGCCACACGCGGTCAGCGGGTTCACCCCAAGGGTGCATGGCAAGGGTGAACGTCGCCCAGTGCACGGGCAGGAGCAGCCCGCCGCGAACGTCGATGTGTGCGGCGATGCCTTCTTCGGGCGTCATGTGGATGTCCGGCCAGTGCGGGGCGTACGCACCGATCTGGATGAGCGTGGCGTCGAACGGGCCGTACTCCTCGCCGATCTCGGCGAAGCCGTCGAAGTAGCCGGTGTCCCCGCTGTAGAACACCTTGTGCTGCGGCCCGGAGATCACCCACGACGTCCACAGGGTGCTGTCGTTGCCGATGCCGCGGCCGGAGAAGTGCTGGGCCGGCGTTGCCACGAACCGGATGCCGGCGATCTCGGCTTCCTCGTGCCAGTCGAGCTCCACGATTCGCGAAGCCGGCACGTGCCACCGCTCGAGATGCGCGCCGACCCCCAATGGCACGAGGAACGGCGCGTCGTGCGCCTCGAGCAGGGCGCGCACGGTGGCGAGGTCGAGGTGGTCGTAGTGGTCGTGCGAGATCACGATCGCGTCGACCCGGCCGACAGCGTCCAGCGGTACCGGCGCGGCGTGCAGGCGGCGCGGGCCCGCGAAAGCGGCGGGCGACACCCGGTCGCTCCACACCGGATCGCACAGCACGCGGGCGCCGTCGATCTCGACGAGCGTCGAGGCGTGGCCGTACCAGGTGAGGAACAGGCCTTCGTCGGAGTCGGCGGCGGCGTCGGCCACGAGCGGGATCTCCCCGGTGGGCTTGCGGCGGTCGCGGTCGTCGCCGAAGAGCAGCTCGCGCAGGATGCCGCCGGCGGCCGAGGGCGAAGGGGCCGAGCGCGTGGGTGAGGCGTTGTGGAAGACGCCGTCGGCGTACTGCGGCGAGCGGCGCATCCGCTCGGCACGCGCGCCGGTGGCCGTCGCGCCGAAGGCCACCGGGAGGTCACCGAGTGCCGAGACAGTTTTCCTGAGCATGCCCTCGAGTCTACGAACGCTTCCTGAGAGGAGCCCCAGCTTCGTGGAGGTGGGTCAGCGCCTGCCGGTAGGACTCCACGAGGCTGGTCTGCAGGTAGGGAATGCCGAGCTGGGCGCAGTAACCCTGCACGATCGGCTGAGCGCGTCGCAAGTGCACCGACGGCATGCTCGGGAAGAGGTGGTGCTCGATCTGGTAGTTGAGGCCGCCGAGGGCGACGTCCACGACCGCGCCACCACGGACGTTGCGCGACGTGAGCACCTGCTTGCGGAGGAAGTCTAGCTGGGGGCGGCCGGTCAGCGTCGGCATGCCCTTGTGGTTCGGTGCGAAGATCGATCCCATGTAGACACCCCACAGTCCCTGATGGACGGCGAAGAAGAGCAGGGCCAGACCCGGCGGGAGGACCACGAACAACGCGGTGAGGTAGGCCGCGAAGTGCAGCGCCAGGAGAGTGGCCTCGAGGCCGCGGCGGCGCAGGCCAGGTCGGGCGACGGCGCGGATGCCCGACCAGTGCAGGTTCAGGCCTTCGAGTGTGAGCAGCGGGAAGAACAGGAACGCTTGGTGCCGTCCGATGAACCGGGGCACACCGCGGCTGGCGCGGGCTTGGTCTTGCGACCACACGAGGATGTCGGGGTCGACGTCGGGATCCAGCTCCTCGTGGTTGGGGTTCGCGTGGTGGCGGGTGTGCTTGTCCATCCACCAGCCGTAGCTCATGCCCACGCCCAGGTTGCCCGCGAGGAGTCCGGCGGCTTCGGACGGGCGTCGCGTGCGGAACACCTGGCGGTGGGCAAGATCGTGGGAGAGCAGGGCGATCTGACCGAACATGAAGGCCTGGAACGCGGCGACGGCGAGCTGCCACCACGAGTCCCCGAGGAGCGCGAAGGCGATCCAGCCGCCGGCGAACAGCGTGGTCACCACGGCGATCCTGGCCGTGTAGTAGCCGGGGCGCCTCGCGAGCAGCCCCGCGTCGGTGATGCGGCGGGAGAGGCGGGCGAAGTCGCTGCCGGGACCGGCCGCGGCCGGGAGAACGAGATTGTCTGTGGTCACCTCGTCGAGTTTTTCGGGGAAGCCGGCCGAGCAGAACCCGGCAGACCCCAGAACCCGTACGGGGGGTGGCCCCACCCCGCTAGGGGTGGACGCGCGAAAGGTGGTGATGGGGTGCGCCGAATAGCTGCGCGGCCGCGTGCGCTCGTTTGAAGTACCGGTGCGCGGGATGGTCCCAGGTGATGGCGATGCCGCCGTGCAGCTGCATCATCTCGGCGGTGACCTCGGAGAACACCTCGCTGCAGTGCACCTTCGCCACCGCCGCGAGCCGGGGCGACGCCGGCGACGCGTAGGCGGCGGAGCGGGAGGTCTCCACCAGCACGTGGAGGTCGGCCATCCGGTGCTTGAGCGCCTGGAAGCTACCGATCGGGCGGCCGAACTGCACCCGCTGGCGCGTGTACTCCACGGTGAGCTCCAGCGCCCGTGAGGCCGCGCCTACCTGTTCGGCGGCCAGTACGGCGCAGGCGACGTCGCGGACCCGTGCGAGGTCGACGCGTCCTAGCGGACGCGCGCGGACCTGGTCGAGCGTCACGGTGGCGAGGTGGCGAGTCTCGTCCCTCGTCGGCACGGGTTCGCGGCGGACGCCGGGGCGTGCGGGATCGACCTCGAAGAGGGCGGGGCCGTCCGGGGTCCTGGCGGCGGCCAGGAGGACGTCGGCGTCGGCGGCGTCGAGGACGTAGTGGGCCGTCCCATCCACTGTGGACTCGTCCGCGGTGAAGGCGGGCTGCAGCGGGTCCCGGCGTCCGTCGGCGGTCCAGGCGAGAGCGCCGACGGTGCCCTCGGCCAAGGCCGGGAGCAGGCGGGCCAGAGCCGGGGCCCCGGTGTTGGGGGTGGAGAGAAGGGAGGTGACGGCGAGGACGGAGGAACCGAGGAACGGCACATCGGTGAGGTTGCGGCCGAGCTCTTCCGCGACGATCTGCACCTCGGCGAGGCCGATGGACTGGTCCGGATGGGCTGGGTCGGCCGAGTCGGTGGACTTGGACGGGCGGATCAGGCTGGCCCGGTGGCTTGGGTCGGCCGGATCGGCCGGCTGGGTCGCCGGTTCGGTGGCGAACCCGCCGAACCGCTCAGGCACCGTGAGGGCGGCGACGCCGACCTGAGCGCACAGGGCGGGCCACGGCTCGGCCTCACGGTCGAGAAGCTTGCGGACGCTGGCACGGAGCTCCTGTGTTGCTTGCGGTGCCGTGATTTGCTGGGTGCTCGGCGGACGCGGGACCGGTATTGCTTGTGCTGCTGTGATTTGTCGGGTGGTCGGCGGGGTCGGGACCGGGGACCCTGAGGTGTGTCGGTCCGTGGCGTGGTGGGCGGCGGCGGTCGGCTCAGGGCGGGGCGACGGCGGTGCGGGGTGGCGCATGGAGCGGGCGGTGTGGCCGCCGAGGGAGTCGCCGGCGGTTTCGGCGTTGTGGGCGTGGGTGGGGTGGTGGAGGGGGAATGCGGAGCCCATGCCGTTGCGCAGGCCCATGAGTTCTTCGGCTTGGCTGACGGCTTTCTCGGCGAGCGCGAGGCCGAAGCGGGGCATCTCGGAGATTTTGGCGGCCAGCGAGAGGGTCTCGGATTCCAGGGAGTCGCGGGGGACGACGCGGTTCACCATGCCCCGCGCCAGCGCTTGGTCGGCGGAGAAGCGCGCGCCGGTGAAGAGGATTTCCTTGGCGGCGCGCGGGCCCAGGACCCAAGGGTGGGCGAAGTACTCGACGCCGGGAATTCCCATGCGTACTACGGGGTCGGCGAAGAAGGCGTCGTCGGAGGCGACGATGAGGTCGCACGTCCAGGCGAGCATGAGGGCGCCGGCGATGCAGGCGCCCTGGACGGCGGCGATGGTGGGCTTCTGCAGGTCCCGCCAGCGGCGGCACATGCCGAGGTAGACCTCCGATTCGCGGGCGAAGCGCTGGTCGGCGCCGGGGGCGTCGACGTGGTCCCACCAGGTGACGGCGCGGTGGGGGAACGACACGTCGGCGTCGCGGCCGGGGGAGCCGATGTCGTGGCCGGCGGAGAAGTGCTTGCCTGCGCCGGCCAGGACGATGACCTTAACCTCGGAGGCCTCGACGGCGCGGGTGAAGGCATTGTCGAGAGCGTAGGTCATCGCGGAGTTCTGGGCGTTGCGGTACTCCGGCCGGTTCATGGTCACGACGGCGGTCGGGCCGTGGCGTTCGTAGAGGACTTCAGACATCGGTGTGTTCTTCCCGGTCGGGGTGCTCTGGCCGGTTCGTGGTGACGAGGGCGGTCGGGCTGTGGTGTTCGTAGGGGACTTCAGGCATCGGTGTGTTCTCTACGGTTGCAGTGCTCCGGTCGGTCCGTGGTGACGAGGGTGATGGTGCCGCAGCGTTCGTGGAGGGCTTCAGGCATCGGTGTGCTCCCCGGGGTTCCAGCGCGGGCCGATCCGCGTGGGCGACGGGGTCGCGGTGTTCGCTTGGCAGGTCACGCATGCCTGCGCTACGGCCGGATCCGGTCGGGTCCGCGCGGCGTGGCGGTGATGGTGAGGCCGCCGAGTCCAGGAGATCAGGCATGTGGGCGCTCCTGCGGTGAGGATGCATTGGCGGGCGCTTCGTCGACGGGGTCGGGCGTGGGGGTCTCGCGGAGAAGGCGTTTGAGGACTTTGCCCGATGTGTTGCGGGGGGAGCGCAGGGACGAACTCGACTGAGCGCGGCACCTTGTAGTTGGCCAGATTCTCCCTGCAGTACGCCAAAACAGCATCGACGGTCAGACCAGCGCCGGGGCGGGGGACGATGTAGGCGCGGCCCACTTCGCCCACACGGGGGTCGGGGAGGCCGACGACGGCGGAGTCGGCGATGGCGGGGTGGGCGGCGAGCACCTGCTCGACTTCGGCGGGGTAGACGTTGAAGCCGCCGCTGACGTAGATGTCCTTGAGGCGGTCGGTGATGCGGAGGTGGCCGTCGGGGGACACGAAGCCCACGTCGCCGGTGTGGAGCCAGCCGGCCGGGTCGATGGCGGCCGCGGTGGCGGCCGGGTCGTCGAGGTAGCCGAGCATGACGTTGGGGCCGCGCAGGAGGATCTCGTCGTGGTCGCCGAGGCGGATTTCGAAGCCGGCGGTGGGGCGGCCGGAGAAGTGGGAGACGACGTCGAGGGAATCCGTCGGCCTGCTCATGGTGGCGACGACGGCTTCGGTCAGGCCGTAGGCCGTCAGCACCGTGTCGAAGCCCAGGTCGGAGTGCATGCGGGCCACAAGAGGTGCCGGAACCGACGCCGCGCCCGTGACGGCCAGGCGCAGAGTGGACAGGTCCCGGTCTGAACGGTCCGGGGAGTCGAGCAGCATCCGGTAGACGGTCGGGGCGCCGGGCAGCACGGTGATGCGCTCGTGCTCGATCAAGCGCAACGTCGAGGAAGCGTCGAAAACGCGCTGCGGAACGATCGTTGCGTCGGTCAGGACGCGGGCCAGAATTCCTGCCTTGTAACCGAAACTGTGGGAGAACGGGTTCACCACCAGGTAACGGTCCCCAGAAGACAACCCGGCACACGACGCCCACGCGGCCGCCACGCCGAGGGCCTGACGGTGTGCGCTCATCGCGCCCTTGCTGCGGCCGATGGTGCCGGAGGTGAAGAGGATGTCGCTGACGTCGTCCGGGGTCACCGCCACCGAGCCACCGGTACAGTCCACATCGGACCATTCGACGACGCCCGGCACCGGCGGCTCCGCGATTTCGACCGGCACGCGGACCATCAAGGGCGGCAAGGAATCCAGCGCGGCCAGCCGCGAAGTTTCCAGGAACCGGCCCGTGATCACCAAACCCGAGACCCGCGCCCGCGTGAGCACATCCAGGGGTTCCCGCGCGGTGAACCGGGTGCTCACCGGAACGAGTGTCGCGCCCGCGTAGAGAATGCCCAGGCCCGCCACGACCCAGTGCCACGTGTTGGGAGAGCACACCGCGACTCGCGCGCCGGTGCCCACGCCGTGCGACGCCAGGAAGCCCACGAAAGCCCGCACGCGTGAGCGCAGGGCCGCCCACGTCAGCCGAACGTCGCCGTCGGCCACGGCTTCGCCGGTGGGGTCCCGCTCCGCGGCCGCGTCGAGCGCTGCGGGAACGGTCAGCGGCAGCGTCATCGCAGACCTCCCTAGCAAGTGCTTGGTAGGGTAACCTACGGACGAGCCCTGAGGCCAGAGAGGAGAACGCGGTGGACGAGTTCCGGATGCGGATCCGCACCTGGCCGGCCGAGCACCTCGACCCCGCGCTCAAGGGTATCGGCGGGCCCGGCCGGGAGCATGAAGCGTTCGAGGAACGCCGGGCCTGGGAACGGAAACTCGGCGCCGACGGGTGGAACGGGTTGGGCTGGCCCCCAGGACACGGCGGGCGCGGCGCGACGATCGAGCAGCAGATCGCTTTCCACGAGGAGTACGCCCGCGCCGACGCGCCCGCGCGGGTGAGTCACCTCGGGCAGGAGCTGCTGGGACCGGCGCTGATCGCGTTCGGCACCGAAGCCCAGCGGCGCCGGTTCCTGCCGAAGATCCTCGCGGTCGACGAGCTGTGGTGCCAGGGCCACTCCGAACCCGGCGCCGGGTCCGATCTCGCCGCGGTCGGCACGAAAGTGCGACTCCGCAAGGACGAATGGGTGATCACCGGTCAGAAAGTCTGGACGTCGCTGGCCCACGTCGCCGATTGGTGCTTCGCGCTCGTCCGCACCGAGCCGGACAGCAAGCGCCACCACGGGTTGTCGTTCCTGCTCATCCCGATGCACCAGGACGGCGTGGAAGTCCGGCCGATCCGCCAGCTCACCGGCACCGCCGAGTTCAACGAGGTCTTCTTCACCGAAGCCCGCACCGCCAAGGACCTCGTGGTCGGCGCGCCCGGCGACGGCTGGCGGGTCGCGATGGGCGTGCTCGGGTTCGAACGCGGCGTCGCCACGCTCGGTCAGCAGGTCGGATTCCGCCGGGAGCTGGAGGCGATCACGGAACTCGCCGAAACGTCCGGTGCGGCAACGGATCCGCACATAAAAGAGGCCATCGCCCGGGCGTGGGTGGGCCTCGAAGTCATGCACGCGCACGCACTGCGCGCACCGGACGGACCCGGCGCCGCCTCCGTCGCGAAGCTGGTCTGGGCCGGCTGGCACCGCAAGCGCGGCGAGCTGGCCATGCTCGTGCGCGGCGCCGCGGGCCTGGTCGCGACCGAAGACCGCTGGCAACGCTCGTTCCTCTTTTCCCGCGCCGACACGATCTACGGCGGCTCCGACGAGATCCAGCGCACCCTGATCGCCGAGCGCGTCCTCGGCCTGCCCCGGGAGGCCCGGCCGTGATCACCGTCCCGAAGTACCCCAGTGGCAACAACCTGCTCAAGGACAAGGTCGTCGTGGTCACCGCGGCTGCCGGCACGGGCATCGGCTCGGCCGCCGCGAAGCGCTGCCTCGAAGAAGGCGCGAACGTCCTCATCAGCGACCGCCACGAACGCCGCCTCAAGGAGACCGCGCAAGACCTCGGCGTCCCCGGCGTGCCCTGCGACGTCACCCGCGAAGAAGACGTCCAGCGCCTCGTCGACGCGGCCGTCGAGCACTTCGGCCGCCTCGACGTGCTCGTCAACAACGCCGGCCTCGGCGGCACCGCCTCCATCCTCGACATGACCGACGACGAGTGGTCCCGCGTGCTCGACGTGACGCTCACCGGCACCTTCCGCGCCACCCGGGCGGCCCTGCGCCGGTTCGCGGTGCAGAAAACCGGCGGCGCCATCGTGAACAACGCGAGTGTGCTCGGCTGGCGCGCACAGGGTGGCCAGGCCCACTACGCCGCCGCGAAGGCAGGCGTGATGGCCCTGACCCGCTGCGCCGCCGTGGACGCCGCTCCGTACGACGTGCGCGTGAACGCCGTCGCGCCCAGCCTCGCGATGCACGCCAACCTCGCGAAGGTCACCAGCGACGAGCTGCTCGCCGAGCTCAGCGCGCGCGAGGCCTCGGGGAGGGCGGCGCAGCCGTGGGAGGTGGCGAATGTGATGGTGTTCCTGGCCAGTGAGTACGCCTCGTACCTCACCGGCGAGGTGGTGTCGGTCAGTGCCCAGCACGCGTGAGGTGGAACGAGTGAAGAACGCCCCCGGATCCCGGCGAGCCGAGCTGCTCGCGCTCGCCGCGAAGCTGTTCGCCGAGCGCGGGTACGTGTCCACCACGGTCCGCGACATCGCCGACGCCGCCGGCATCCTGTCCGGCAGCCTCTACCACCACTTCGACTCGAAGGAGTCGATGGCCGACGAGATCCTGTCCAGTTTCCTCGACGAGCTGTTCGGGGCCTACGCGGAGATCGTCGCGGAGCGCAAAGGCCCGCGCGAGACGCTGGAAGCCGTGGTCGTCGCGTCGTTCGACTCGATCCACCGGCGCCCCGCCGAGGTCGCGATCTACCAGAACGAAGCCCAGCACCTCATGCAGCTGCCGCGCTTCGCGTACCTCAACGATCGCAACGCCGAGTTCCGCAAGCTCTGGAACGGCATCCTCACCGACGGCGTCGAGGCCGGCGTCTTCCGCCCCGATCTCGACGTGGAGCTCGTCTACCGCTTCATCCGCGACACGGTCTGGGTCGCCGTGCGCTGGTACAACCCCGATGGCGCGCTGAGCGCCCACGACGTCGCGGGCCAGTACCTCGGCATCCTGCTCGACGGCATAGCGAAGCGGAGGCGCCGTGGCTGAGGCCTACGTGCTCGACGCCGTGCGCACGCCCGTCGGCCGGCGCGGCGGCGCGCTCGCCGCGGTACACCCGGCCGACCTCGGCGAGCACGTGATCAAAGCGGTCGTCGATCGCTCAGGCGTGGACCCCGCACTGGTCGACGACGTGATCCTCGGTTGCGTCGACACGCTCGGGCCGCAGGCCGGCAACCTCGCGCGCACGGCGTGGCTCGCCGCCGGGTTCCCGGACCACGTGCCGGGCGTGACGGTGGCGCCAGTGCGGTGCGAGCCAGCAGGCCGTGCACTTCGCCGCGCAGGCCGTGCTCAGCGGCACGGCCGACCTCGTGCTCGCGGGCGGGGTGCAGCACATGTCGGCCGTGCCGATCGGCTCGGCGATGCTCGCCGGGCGCGAGCTGGGGTTCCCCGACCCGTTCTCGGGTGCGAAAGGCTGGCAGGAGCGCTACGGCGCCGAGGAGGTCTCACAGTTCCGCGGCGCCGACCTCATCGTGCGCCACTGGGACCTTTCACGCGCACAGCTGGAGGAGTTCGCACTACGCAGCCACGAACGCGCGGCCGCCGCCATCGACGAAGGGCGCTTCGACGCCGAACTCGTGGCCTACGGTGACTTCCGCGTGGACGAAGGTCCCCGCCGCGACACCAGCCTCGCCAAGATGGCCACGCTGAAGCCGCTTTCCGAAGGTTCCCGCATCACGGCCGCCGTTTCCAGCCAGCTCTCGGACGGCGCGAGCGCGACGCTGCTGGCCTCGGAAGCGTTCGTGCGCGAGCACAAGCTCAAGCCCCGAGAGCGCATCCACCACCTGTCGGTGCGAGCCGCCGATCCGGTCTGGATGCTCACCGGACCGATCCCCGCGACCGCGCACGCGCTGCGCAAGACCGGCCTCACGATCGGTGAGATCGACTTGTTCGAGGTCAACGAGGCGTTCGCCAGCGTCGTGCTCGCGTGGCTCGACGAGACCGGCGCGGACCCGGATCGCGTGAACGTGAACGGCGGCGCCATCGCGCTCGGCCACCCGATCGGCGCGTCGGGCACCAAACTGTTCGCCACGCTCCTGCACGAGCTCGAACGGCGAGACGCGCGGTTCGGCCTGCAGACGATGTGCGAAGGCGGCGGCACCGCCAACGTCACGATCGTCGAACGGCTGTAGCCGCGCCAAAAGCCGAAGGGCCGGTCACCACACCGCCCAGCCGCTGGGACGGTGTGGTGACCGGTGGAAGGGGGCGGCCGCCGCGCGCGGCCACCCCCGGCTCTCACCGCGCGAAGTCCTCCGCCGCGTCGAACTCGTCGGCGAACTGCGCGTAGAACTCCTGCGTGTCGAACCGCTCATCGGTGTCGAACTGCTCGTCCGGCCAGGTCTCGACGGGCTCCGGTGCGGCCAAGGACGGCATGTGCTCCGGCACCGGCAGCCGCCGGTCGAGCTCGGCCGTCCAGTCGAGCATCGCGCGCGGTTTGTCCCACGCCGTGATGCCCACGAGCTGCCCGGCGCGGATGAACCCGGTGATGCCGTCGGCGAGCGACACGGTGTCCTCGCCGAGCGACGGCATGCCCGCCATCTGCAGCCGCACGTCGTAGAGCGTCGACCACGCCCGCGGCAGCGGCGCGAACGGCGTGGCCGCCGACCGGCCCGCGATCAGGTTCTCCGCGGCCGCGCGCGCCGACTCCACGGCGTTGATCCAGTGCTCAACACGGCGCGGCACCTCGTCGAAACGCAGGTTGGGCCAGCGCGCGAGGTCACCCGCCACGACCACGTCGTCGGCGCCCTCGGCGAACAGCGTCGGCTCGCACAGCACACCGTCCTCGACGTCGAGGCCCGAGCCGCGCAGGTAGTCGACTGCAGGGACGCTGCCGATCGCGAGCACCACGCAGCTGGCCACGAGCAGCTTGTTGTTCGTCAGGTGCAGCCCGACGGTGTCGTCGGTGCTGATCCAGTGCCGCACCTCCGAGCCCATCGCCAGCTTCGTCCGGTGCTCCTTGTGCAGCTTCACCACGGCGTCGGAGATCCGGCTGCCGAAGCGGTGCAGCGGCGCCTTCGCGTGGCCGACGAGCGTGACGTCGCGGCCGAGGTGGCGCATGCTCGCGGCGAACTCGTTGCCGATCAAGCCACCGCCGATCACCACGGCCGGCTTGTTGCTCGCGTGCAGGCAGTGCCGCACGGCCAGCGCGTCGTCGATCGTGCGCAGCACCCGCACGCGCGGGTCGTGGCGCGGCGAGCCGGGCAGGTGTCGCGGCACGACGCCGGTGGCCAGCACGAGCCCGTCGTACCAAAGCGATTCACCGCCGGGCAGGTGCACGACGCGCTCGACGGTGTCGAGGTGCGTCGCGCGCGTGCCGAGGCGCCAGTGGACGTCGAGGTCGCCGTAGGCACGCAGCGTGGTGTCCGGCGGTCGCGCCGCTCCCATCACGAGCTGCTTCGAGATCATCGGCCGGTGGTACGGGCGGCGGGCCTCGTCGCCCACCACCACGATCTCGCCGTCGAAGCCGAGCTCACGCAATCGTTCCGCCGCGCGCAAGCCGGCGACACCTGCGCCGACGATGACGATCCGGTCGCCGTCAGCCATCGAGTTCCCCTCTCAGCACGACCGCCTGCATCGGGCACACCCGGGCCGCGGCGATCGCTTGGGTCATGTCTTCGGGTTCGAGCAGGCGCTTGCGGAAGCGCAGGCGCCCGTCCCGGCCGAGGTCGAAGAGGCCGGGGGCCTCCATCGCACAGATTCCGTAGAGCTCGCACCGGTCGTTGTCGACACTCACGCGCGGCCCGCTACCGGGCAGTTTCACGCCACCTGCTCCTCGACGAGGCCGATCCGCTCGAGCGTCCGCGGCGGCAGGAACCGCAGCAGCGCCAGCGTGAACGGCGGCACGAGCAGGGTGATGCCGACCAGCCACATCGCCGCGAGGTGACCGTTCGCGATCGCGCCGAAGAACGCGTGCAGCGCCGTGAGCGCGACGGCCGGGTAGGCCAGCCGGTGCAGCCACAGCCACCGCCGGTACGACGTCCAGCGCTGCACGCACGTCGTGAACGCGATGGCGAGCATCAGCTCCAGCCCGACGATGCCGAACGTGTGCCGCGCGAGCGTGCCCGGCATGAACGGGATCGAGATGTACGCCAGCGAGTACGGGTTCACGGTGAGGTAGAGGAAACCCACCGCGTGCAGGCAGCCGAACGCGAGCGCGAGCGTCGACAGCATGAGGTGGCCGCTGCGCAGGGCCTTGCGGCCGGTGACCGAGCGCACCCAGCCCGTGGCGGTGAGCACGCCCCAGCAGAGCGTGAGGCACATGAACGCGTACGACAGCCGAGCCGAGAACGCCGCGATGCCGCGGGCGGCCGGGTCGGTGGTCTGCTGCGCGAGGGTGGTCACCGCCTCGTGGACGGTGTCAACCATGGGTTTCTCCTGAGTCAGGGCGGAGCCGGCCGCCGCGCAGGCGACCTGACTTCGCGTAGCGGACCCCGAGCAGCGTCGCGCCGCCGACCAGCAGGATGAGCAGCGCGGCAGTGAGCACGTCGGTGGTCCGCACGTCGAGTGCGGCGCCGGCGGGCGCCGCGGAATCGGCCACTGCGGACTGCGGCAGCGCGGTGTAGTCGACGAATCCGGTGCTTTCCAGCAGCGTCATGTGCCGCAGCACGGCCTGGTTCGCGACGGTCGCGTACGCGCGGATCTCGGGGTTGCGAGTGCCGGCGCGGACCTGTGCGATCACGGAGAACACCTGCCCGTGGGCCGCGCGCAGCAAGTTCGCGAAGAGGCGGTCGAAGTCCTGCGGGGTGGGAGCGCTCTGCAGTTCGTTGAGCCAGCCCAGCTGCTGAGCCGACGGCTCGGTGGGCAGCGTGACGCCGAGCTTGGCGGCGAGCTGGCGGGTGAGCACGTCGAGCCGGCCGTGGTCGACCATGATCGCCGCGCCGACCTCCCGCACTTTCGGGCTCGCGCCGCGGGTCTCGGCCCACGTGCCGGCCGGCATCTCCCACAGCCCGGCCTGGCGCACCTTCACGAGCAGCAGCTCGTCACCGGCGTCGACGCCGGTCTGCGCCGACGCCGGCGGCTGGGGCTGCAGCACCACGACGGCGGCGAACACCACCAGCACGACGCGGAAGAACTTGCGGAAACGGCTAGATCCGGAACGCATCGGCCCGCCAAGAATCGGTGGTGGTCGCGATCTTGCCGCCCTCGGGCGTGAGCGGGAACCAAGCGCGGTCGGCGCCCTGCCCGGCGGTCTGACCCGGCATCTCGTCGCCGGTGTAGCGGTAGAGCGGCCAGCCGGCGAGGGTGACCTGATCGGTGCCGTCGGGACGCGTGACGCTGCCCACGAGATCACGGTCGATGCCGGTGAGTGATACGTCACCACTCGCGCGGACGGGCAGCCACTTCTCGGCGCACTCGTCGGTGCAGCGCGACCGCGACGGCTTGGCGCTGTCGCGGTCGTAGCGGTAGACGGCGAAACCGCTCCCGTCCACGACGACGTCGCCGAGGTCGAATGCGCGCGCGGCCCGCAGGGCGGCTTTCGCGGGGTCGGTCTGGTCGGCCGGCATCTGCATCGGCATGCTCATCGGGCCCGCGGGGCTCGGGATATAGCCACCGGGAGCGGTTCCGGACTGACATGCGGTCAACAAAGTGAATGCGGCCAGGCACACAACGGGCGGTGCCGCTGTGCGGAACAAGCGGTTCACGGCTTCCTCCAGGGGGCGGAACTGCGCGCCGTCACGCGGAACGGCGGGAAAAGGGCGCAGTTTATCCACTGTGGACAGTAAGCCCAGGGTGAATGCGGTGCGTCGCGGGGGAACGACGCGTTGTCGGGGTCTTCGACGGGGGATACGGACACAGGTTCGACACGGTTCAAAAAACTTTCGTGACCAAAGCCGGTGATTTTGGTACTGGACGAAATGGCGTCGTTGCCACAAAGATGTGCGGCGTGGGACGGCACAATCGAACGCTGAGCCCGACGGACGATCATGAAACCGAAACCCCCGGACTTCATGACGACCTGGCCAAAGCGTTGTACCAAGAGTTCGGCGGAGCCTTGATGGGCTTCGCGCTGCGCCTGACCGGTCACGACCGGCAGTGGGCCGAAGACGTGGTGCAGGAGACGTTGATCAAGGCCTGGCGCAACGCCGACAAGCTCGACCGGAGGCCGGCGATGCTGCGCGCGTGGCTGTTCACCGTCGCTCGGCGCATCGTCATCGACGGCTGGCGCAGCCGCAGTGTTCGTCCGCAGGAGCTCGAGGAGATCGAGTCCGATGCCGTGTTCGTGTCCGACGAGTCGGACAAGACGGTGGCGGCCATGATCCTCTATGAGGCGCTGCAAGGGCTTTCTCCCGAGCACCGGGAGGCGGTGCAGCAGACGTACCTGGCCGACCGGACCGTGAACGAGGTCGCCGCCACCCTGGGAGTGCCGCCCGGTACCGTCAAATCGCGAATCCACCACGCCGTCCGCGCCCTGCGGAAGGCCATGCGCGAGCGGGGGTGACGTGACGGTGGCCGGATCCCCGCACACCGACCTCGCCGCGTACGTGCTCGGCGTGCTCAGTGAAGCCGACAACACGCGGTTCGAGGAACACCTGCTCGACTGCCCGCATTGCCAGCTCGACCTCGTCGAGCTCCACCAGTTGCCCGACGTGCTCGACCTCGTGAAGAAGACCTGGCCGGAGCCGCCGGTACCGGTCACGCCGGGGCGCACGCTGGCGCCCGGTCCGCGCGTGCTGCGCGCCCTGATGGCCGAGGCGACGGTGAAGCGCAAGCGGCGCCGGCGCCTCGGGCTCGTCGCCGCGGCGGCCGCGGTGGCGCTCGTGGTGGCGGGTCCGCTCGTCACGCTCGCGGTGCGCCCGGCCGACGCCGCGGGTCCCGCGGTGAGCCTGGCGGCGCCGACTTCGGTCCCGCCGTCGCCGTCTTCCTCGCTGTCCGCGCCCGGCGGTGGCACGTCGTCGGGTCAGGGCGCTTCGGCCGTGACGGCGCGCGTGTCCGTGACGCCGCGCGAGTGGGGCAGCTCCGTGGGCCTCGATCTGAGCGGGGTCGCGGGACCGATGAACTACCAGCTGCTCGCGATCTCCTCGGCCGGAGACATCCGCACGGTCACGGGCTGGTCCGTGCCCGCGAAGGGCTACGGGATCCCGGGTTCCCCCGATCCGCTGCATGTGACGGGCGGCACGTCGCTGCCTGCCGACGAGATCACGCGATTCGAGGTCCGGGCCGACGACGGCACGCTGCTCGTGGTCGTCGATCGCTGACCCTCCCTGCTGGGGAAATACTCTGTCCTTTATGGATTTTCGGGGCTGACCTGCCGATCACGTGCGGATAACGCGGCGATTTCTTTTTGAACCACTTCGACTTCCCGTCCGTATTCCCCAGTGCCGGCACCGGATTCCCCCGCATCCGAGCTGCTGAGCGTCTCGACTCCAAGTAGTTCACACCCGGGCCGCGGCCGTAGTTCGGCGCGCCCGGAGGATCGAACGAGGTGAGCACAGCACCATGACCAGGAACCATCCCCGTCACCGGCCGGCGAAGCGCGTCACGATCGTCACCGGTGCGCTCGGCCTGGCCCTCGCGGTGGGCGCGCTGGCCGTGAACGCGACGTCCGGCGAGCCCGACCGCGCCGGCGCCGACCCGGCCGACAAGTCGTTCTTCCTGGACATCACCAAGGTCCCGAAGGGCTCGAACGTGAGCCGGGCGCAGAACCGCGGCGCGCGCGGCACGTTCACCGTCGACTGTGGACGCAACGAGAACGGCCACTTCAACCCCGACAACTTCATCGCGCAGCCGGGTGTGCGCAACGGCGCCCAGCACCTGCACGACTACGTCGGCAACCTCTCCACGAACGCCGACTCGACCAACCGCAGCCTCGCCCGTGCCGGCACGACGTGCAAGAACGGTGACAAGTCCACCTACTACTGGCCGGTGGTCCGCATCGACACCGACGACGAGGAGGAGGAGGAAGCCCCGGCGTCTTCCGAAGCGGCAGCCCCGGCCGAGAGTGAGGACGTGGCCGCCGACCGCGCCGACGCGGCGAAGGAAGCCGCCGAGCCGCAGGTCGAGTGCCCCGACGTGGCGAGCGAGCTGCCCGACGTGCCCGACGCGGCCATGGACGCGGTCAACACCGAGCTCGACGCGATGGACTCGCAGGTCGACCAGGCCGACAAGCAGGTCGAGGCCGGGCAGGATTCCGATGCGGTGCTGAAGTCGTTGAAGGGCAAGCGGTCCGCGTCGCTGAAGAAGATCTCGGACACGATGGCCGAGCAGGGCGTGAAGCCGGAAGACCCGGCCGCGCTGGCCGGCTGCGCCGTGCAGGACTCCGACAGCACAGGCCTCGACAACGGCGGCGCCAACAGCGATCCGACCGGCGGCGAGAGCGCCACGGAGCAGGACCAGAAGCAGGACAACGGCGCGGCCGCTGAGCTGCCGGGCGTGAACGGCGAGAACGAGGTCGCCGGCAACGACGGCGAGATCCAGCGCGTGGTTTCCGCGACGCTGTCCTTCGGCAGCGGTGGCGCTCGCAAGGTCGTGGCGATGCCGCGGTTCCTGCGAGTGCTCTACGGTGACGCGAAGGAAGGCGCCAACGGTCCCGCCAACGCCCGCGCGAGCTGGACGTGCTCCGGCTTCGAGGACCGGCTGACCGACCACTACCCGATCTGCCCCGACGGCAGCAAGGTCGAGCGCATCCACGCCTTCCCGAACTGCTGGGACGGCAAGAACATCGACAGCGCCAACCACCGCACCCACATCGTGTTCTCCGACGCCAACGGCAACTGCAAGCGCGGCTTCAAGGCCGTGCCGCAGCTGAAGATCACCCTGGTCTACAACATCCCGCACGACGTGCAGGTCAAGGGCCAGTACAAAGTGGACGCTTTCCCCGAGGAGAAGCACAACCCCCGCTCGGATCACGACGACTTCGCCAACGTCATGACGCAGTCGCAGATGAACCGCGTGGTCTCCTGCATCAACACGGGCAAGCGCTGTAAGGAATGACCCGGGAGCCGGCGGCCCGGTGTGGTGCCTCGCTCGGGCACCGCTGGGACCCGGGCCGCCCCCGGCCCCGTCCGGCGCCACGACCCCTCGCAGCACCCGTTGCGCCGGCCGATGCGGACCCGACCAGACCAGGAAAGGAGTTTCGATGCGAATCTCCCCGAGCCACGCGGAGTTCACGGCGCGTCGCGGCCGCCGGCGGGTGGGAACCCGGGTCCTGCGATTCCGCCGCCAGGACCGGCGGCGCGGTGCGATGCCTCGCTCGGGCTCTGCGCGGGCACCCTTGGCGTTGACGGAACACGGAAAGATTCAGGAGCAGTCATGAATTTCCCTTACCACGTCGAGGATTTCGACCGGGACGGTCGCGAGGACCCGGTCGGCGCGGCGCGCGACACCGCTGCCGACCTGCCGTGGCGTGAGGGCGGCGGAAGGGCGGCAGGTTCCGGGCGGTTCTCCGGTGTGTTGCCGGTGTCCCCGGTGTCCACATCGGAAACCGGCTGACCCCCCCAAAAAAGCTCCGATTCGGCGAGGTTCCCTCTCCTTCACCCACCCCCCACTCGCCGGGTCGGGTTCCTTGCCGGTCCGGCGGGCGCTTCCCTCCCACATCCCCCCGCACCCGCCGGACCGGTCAAGGGTTTTTCGTCACCGCGGACCAGAAGTCCAGGGGGAGGTGGCCGGCGGCGAGGCCCTCGTCGTCGAGCAGGTGGCCCATGAGCTTGATCCCGCGCAGCGTCACGGCGCGGTCGACGATCTCCAGCCACGGCAGCTTGGCCGCGAGCGAGCCCTCCAGTGCCGGCAGGTCGTGCTGGGAACCCAGCCACACCACCAGCATCAGGTTCGCCGCCCCGCTGAGGGCGGCGCACATGCGTACCTCCGGCAGCATCGCGAGCGAGCGCGCGGTCGTCTCGAGCTTGTCGGGCGGGACGCGCAGCCAGAGCATCGCCGTGACGGGCGCGGGGGACAGGGGCCGCGCGATCTCGCAGCGCAGCCGGACGGCGCCGCGGGCCAGCAGGGCCTCGAGACGGCGCCGGACGGTGCTCGCCCCCACACCCAGCTCCACCGCCAGCGAAGCGGCCGACGCCCGGGCGTCCTCCCCGAGGGCCAGGATCAGCGCCCGGTCCAGCTCGCCGAAGCGCAAAGGTCCGGACGTCCGCGCCGAGGGTGACACCAAAGCCTCCCGCTCGCCCGGCGAGATGGCGCGGACGCGCCACCGGCTGCCCTCGGTGAACAAGCGCGGCGACACCACCGTGCGCGTCGCCGTGACGCCGGGCAGCGCCGACAACCGGTGCAGCACGTAGTCGGAGATCGCGCGCAGCGTTGGCGCCACCAGGTGGATGTGCAGGTCGCAGTGCCCGGCCAGGTACTCCACCGTCGCCACGTGCGGGTCGGCCGCGAGGCGCTGGGCCACCGCCAACGCCGAACCCGGCGCGCAGTCGATCTCCACGAACGCCAGCGCCAGCTGCGCCACCAGCTCGCCGCCCGGGTACGCGGTGAGCCAGGCCTGCCCGCGCGCCACCAGCGTCTCCCAACGCCGCGCGGCCGTCACCGCCCCGATGTCCAGCGCCTGGCCCAGCACGGCCCACGTCGCGCGCGGCCGGGTCTGCAGCGCGTCGAGGAGTTTGAGGTCGCTCTCGCTCAACATGGCCGATCCTTCGTCCGCGCGGCGCCGATTTGGCGGATTCCTGCGATCCGGCCGGCAGGAGCGTTCCACACTCGCATCATCTTCGGGCCAGCATATGTCGATGTTCCAGCGAGGGAGACCCATGTCCTTGCGCTCCGACGCCGCAGCGCTCCGCCCCGACCTCGTCGCGCTCCGCCGATCGCTGCACCGAACCCCCGAAATCGGCCTCGACCTGCCCCGCACCCAGGAAAAGGTGCTCCAGGCCCTCGACGGCCTCGGCCTCGAGATCAGCCTCGGCCGTGACCTGTCGTCGGTGACCGCCGTGCTGCGCGGCGGCGGCGGACCCGGCGGCACCGTGCTGTTGCGCGGCGACATGGACGCGCTGCCCGTCACGGAGGCCTCCGGCGAGGAGTTCTCCTCCGAGATCGACGGCGCCATGCACGCCTGCGGCCACGACCTGCACACAGCCGGGCTCGTCGGCGCCGCGCAGCTGCTCGTCTGCCGCCGCGACCAGCTGGCCGGCGACGTCGTGTTCATGTTCCAGCCCGGTGAAGAAGGCTGCGACGGCGCGAGCTACATGATCGACGAGGGCGTGCTCACCGCGTCCGGCCGCCAGGTCGACGCCGCCTACGGGCTGCACGTTTCGTCTTCGCGCCATGCGCGGGGCCTGTTCACCTGCCGGCCCGGGCCGCTCATGGCCGCGTCCGACGCGGTGAAGGTGCGGGTGGTCGGCGCGGGCGGCCACGGTTCGGCGCCGGAGGCTTCGCGTGACCCCATCCCGGCCGCGTGCGAGATGGTCACCGCTCTTCAGACGCGTATGACCCGGGCGTTCGGCGCGTTCGAGCCGGTGGTGCTCACCGTCGGCAGCTTCCACGCCGGCACGCGGCGCAACGTGATCCCGGACGACGCGGTGTTCGAGGCTACCGTGCGCTCGTTCGACCCGGAGGTGCGCGAGCGCATCCGCACGCAGGTCGTGCGCGTGTGCGAGGGCATCGCCGCCGCGCACGGTCTGGACGTCGAGATCACCTACGACGCCGAGTACCCCGTGCTGGTGAACCACGACTCCGGCCACGAGTTCATCGCCGGCACCGTGCGTGAGGTCTTCGGCGAGGAACGGTTCGAGCTGCTGGAACAGCCGATGACGGGGTCGGAGGACTTCTCCCGGGTGCTCGGGAAGGTGCCGGGCGCGTTCGTGTTCCTCGGCGCGTCGCGGTCGGACGATCCGGTCGGCGCACCCAACAACCACTCACCGCGCGCCGCGTTCGACGACTCGGTGCTCGCCGACGGCGCGACCCTGCTCGCCGAGCTGGCGTGCCGGCAGCTCGCGGTCCTGGCAGCGTGATCACATGCGCAGCTACCACCTCCCGCCGATCATCCCGGTGATCGCGCTGGTCCTCATGCCGTTCCTGCCGTTCGTCAACTCCACCGGACTGTGGCTAGGCCTGCCGAAGATGCTGGTGTGGGGCGCTTTCTGGTGCCTCATGTTCACCCCGGCCCTGCTGCTGAGCGAGCGCATGATGGCGCGCGCGGGGGCGGGTGACGACTGATGATCCTGACCTTCACGCTCGTCGGGATCGTCCTCATCGGTGTGCTCGGCTTCGTCGGGCGGCGCAAGCCCGCGGCGGATCTCAGCGAGTGGACCGTCGGCGGCCGGAAGTTCGGCGCGCTCACGATGTGGTTCCTGCAGGCCGGCGAGGTATTCACCACCTTCACCTTCCTCGGCATGGCGGGGCTCGCGTTCTCCGGCGGCTTCGCGGCGATGTACGCGCTGCCGTACGTGCCGATCGCCTACGTGGTCCTGTTCTTCCTGGCCAAACGCCTGTGGCGGATGGGCAAGGAACGCGGGTACCTCACGCAGGGCGATTTCCTCGAGGACCGCTTCTCCAGCAAGTTCCTCGGCACGCTCTCGGCCGTGCTCGGCGTGATCTTCGTGCTGCCCTACCTGCAGCTGCAGATCACCGGGCTCGGCCTGATAGTGCGGCTCGTGACCGGCGACGCGGCGTCGGGCAACCTGAGCATGGTGCTGGGCAGCGTGCTGATCGTCGCGTTCGTGCTGTGGGCCGGGCTGCGGGGCGTGGCCGCGACGTCGTACTTCAAGGACGCGATCATGCTCGTGGTCCTCGTGGTGCTGATCATCGCGGTGCCGGCGCACTTCGCGGGCGGCGTCTCGGGCGTGTTCCACAAGATCGAGCAGCTGCACCCGGAGAAGCTGTTCATCCACGCCGGCACCAACGACCACACGTGGTTCATCACCAGCATGCTCGTGAGCGCGATCGGCGTCGGCCTGATGACGCTGCCGCACTCGTGGCCCGCGCTGATGGCCGCGCGTGACCCGAAGGTGCTGCGGCGCAACTACACGTGGATGCCGATCTACGAGCTGTGCCTGCTGCTGCCGATGATCATCGGGTTCGCCGCGATCCTCGTGGTGGACAAGACCAGTGACCCCAACGGCGTGCTCCTGACCCTGAGCAAGGACGCGCTGCCGGGCTGGGTCACGGGGCTGGTCGTCGTGGCGGCCACGGCCACCGCGATGGTGCCCGCGGCCGGCATCCTGATCGGGATCTCGTCGCTGGTGGCGCGCAACATCGCGCGGGTGCGCGGGGAGCGCAGGCAGTTCTGGATCAACCACGGCACGGTCGTGCTCGCGAGCGCGCTCGCGTTGGTGCTCGGCATCTTCCGGCCCGATCTGCTCGCGAACCTGCTGCTGCTCACGTACTCCGGCTCTGTGCAGCTCGCGCCGGCCAACCTGCTGGGCTTCCTCAAGAAGGTGCCGGTCGGCAAGGGCCCGGTGCTCGCGGGGCTGATCGCCGGCGAGCTCGTGGTCATCTGGCTGACGTTCTTCGACACGAAGTTCGCCGGCACCGTGAACGTCGGCCTGATCGGGCTCGCGGCCAACGTCGTCGTGCTCGCCGTGGCCACCGGCATCGAGCGGGCCGTGACGCGGCCCGGCGTTCCCGTGAAGACAGGAGAACCGGTATGACCCGCACGGTGTTCAGCGGCGGCTCGGTGTTCGACGGCACCGGCAGCGCCCCCGCCCCGGCCGACGTCGTGGTGGAGGACGGCCGGATCGTCGAGGTCGGCACCGGCCTCGACGGCGACCGCTCGGTCGACTGCACCGGCGCGACGCTGTTACCCGGATTGTTCGACTGCCACGTGCACGTGACGGTGTCTGACCTCGGGTTGCTGCCGCGCGTGCAGAAGCCGTTCTCGTACCAGTTCTACGAGGCCGCCCGCAACCTCTGGACCACGCTCAAGCTCGGCATCACCACCGTGCGCGACGCGGCCGGCGCCGACCTCGGCATCAAGCAGGCCGTGGCCGACGGGTTGATCCCCGGGCCGCGGCTGCAGATCGCCATCGGCCTGATCAGCCCCACCGGCGGCCACGGCGACGGCTGGATGCCTTCGGGCCACTGCCTTCCGCTGTCGCTGCCCCACCCCGGCCGCCCCGACGCGACGGCCGATGGCCCGGACGAGATGCGCCGCATCGCGCGGACGTTGCTGCGCGCCGGCGCGGACGTGCTGAAGGTCTGCACCACCGGCGGCGTCCTGTCACCCCGCGACGATCCGCGGCACTCGCAGTTCACGCTGGAGGAGCTCGACGTCCTCGTCACCGAGGCGCAGATGCAGGGCCGCGCCGTGATGGCCCACGCCCAGGGCGCGGAGGGCATCAAGAACGCCGTGCGCGCCGGCATCCGCTCCATCGAGCACGGCATCTACCTCGACGACGAGGCCATCGAACTCATGCTGGCCCGCGGCACCTGGCTCGTGCCGACGCTGGTGGCGCCGGTCAACGTCATCCGCGCGGCCGCGGCGGGTGCTTCGCTGCCGGACGCCGTGGTGCAGAAGGCCAAGGAGGTCGCGGAGGTCCACGCCGACTCGGTGCGCCGGGCGGTCGCCGCGGGCGTGCGGATCGCGATGGGTACGGACAGCGGGGTGGGTCCCCACGGGACGAACCTGGAGGAGCTGGAGCTGATGCGCTCGTGCGGCATGAGCCCGGCCGACGTGCTCGTGGCGACCACGTCGTCGGCCGCCCGGCTGCTCGGCATGGAGGGCGAGCTGGGCCGGCTGGCTCCTGGTCACCGCGCGGACATCGTGGTGGTGGCCGGGGATCCGTACGACTTCGCCGACCTGGGGGCCAACGTCCGCGAGGTCTGGCAGGGCGGCGTGCGCGCGGTGTGATGCGTCTGTGGTGCTTCGGGTCGTTCGGGGTTGAAGCGGCGTGGTGTCGTCGCCGGCATGCTCGGCTGAAGTGCGCCCGGGCGCGCAACGTCGACGAAATCACCGCCCAGGAAATCTGCTGCTGCCGGTTCTCCGCTATCGCCGAGGACTGCGAGCTCTCTGCTGAGGCGCTGTCACCGCTGTCCGCCGCGCCCGGCGCGGAGAACCCAGGGGTCGATCATCCGCGCGATGCTCGCGAACCGGGGCACCACAACGAAAGTCGCCCTCTTGCCGGTGCTCGACAGGTTCGTCGTCGAGCGGTACGTCCTCATCGCGTCCGGCTAGAACGCGCCGAGTCCCACCGGGACGCCCAGGCCGGTCGGGCCGTCCCAGCCCGGGCCGGCGGAGCAGACGACGGGCTTGAACTGCGCGCAGTCGGCGGGGCCGTGCTGGGCGTTGGAGCCGGAGGATACGTCGGCGATCGTGCCGGGAGGGGCGCTGTACAGAGTGTTCGGACCGTCCACACCGGACAGCCTGCCGCCGCGGGCGTAGAGGCCGGCGACGAAGGGCGAGGCGGCGCTGGTGCCGCCGACGATGAGCCAGCCGGCTTTGCCGCCGTTTGGCGCGTAGGAGCGGTAGACGGCGACGCCGGTGAGCGGGTCCGCGACCGCGGAGACGTCGGAGCCCGCGCGGTGGCCGGAGCAGTTGGCGGCGATGGCGGCCGGCTGCCCTTGCGCGGGACCGAAGTCGAGGGCACAGCCGCTGCCGGCGCCGACCCAGCGCTGCTGCTCGCCGTGTGGGGTGAACAGGCTGCCCCAGGCCTTCTGCGCGAACGAGCCGCCGGAGCCGCTCAGCGACGTTCCGCCGACCGACGTGACCCACGGCAGTTCTTGCGGCCACAGCTGCGGCCCGCCGAGATAACCCTTGTCGCCGGACGCGGCGACCACGGCCATGCCCGGGTGGTGCAGCGCCACGGCGGGCGCGCCGCTGCTGAGGTAGTCGCCCTGCAGTCCGGTGGGCACGCCGTAGCTCATGCTCACGGCGCTCGACCGCAGGCTCGCCGCGTAGCTCACGGCGGTGCCGAAGTCGTCGGCGAGCTGGCCGGGCAGCTGCAGGAGCACGGCGTTGAGCAGGCGCCCGACGTCCATCGGGATCTGGACCATGGTGATGCGGCACATCGGGCACGCGGCGGAGGCGAGGTCGACGTCGAGCGCGGTCTCGGTGGCGTAGGCCTCCTCGATCTCGCCGAGCCCGTCGACGGGCTTGAGCGCCGGACCGCCGTGGTAGTCGGTGATCTTGAGGCAGCCGGTGGCCGTGGTGCACTCGGGCAGGCCGAACTGGCCGCGGTAGGTCGTGAGGTCGGCCTCCAGCGTCGGGTACGCGCCGATGCCGACGATCGTCACCATGCCGCGTTCGCCGGTCTTCGCGTCCGGCAGGTGGTAGGCCCGCGCCAGGTCGGCGGGCGAGAACCCGGCGGGCGCGGGGGTGGTGAGGGGATCGGCCGACGCCTTGTCGCGCGTGACGACCTTCGTCAGGCAGCCGAGGTCCACCTGGTGCCCCTGCACGACGCCGGTGCACGAGTCGGCGACGCTGTGGTCCTCGCCCAGCGTCCCCGCGCGCACCGCCTGCGCGACCTGGGCCGTGGCGGCGTCCGGCGGCGTGGCTGTGGCAGGTGCGGCGAGCGGAACAGCGACGACAACGGCCAGCACGAGCGCCCGACCCAGCTTCATGCTCTCTCCCCTCGGCGGCGACCTCCTCAGGCCTACACCGCCGAGCCGGGCGCGGCAGGGACGGACGCGTCCTCGCACCCGCACGAGTGAACCGTCACCTGCCGGACGTGACCGTTTGTCCGGACCGCGGCGGGGACTTTAGCGCGCAGCTCGGGGTCGGGAGCTGCGCCGAGGGCGTCGTTGACCGTCGCGAACGTCAGCCGCGGCGCGATCCACGTGGTGGATTCGAAGATCTCGCGGTCGTCCAGACCGGCGGCGCGCAGCGCGGCCGCGTCCTCGGCGGTCGTCGCATTCGGGTCGCTTTTCGGGCCCACTCCGCGAGCGCCGACTCCCGTTCGGACAACTGCACCGGCTCGCCGCGCAGCACGGCTGCTGCGATGGCGTTGTGGGTCATGCTCACCAGCCGGGCGCCCCACGCGAGCGCACGAGGAGTCGCCGCTGCCCGTAGGTCTCGACGTAGCCGACCACCGCACGGCGCTTCGCGAAGGACTTGCCTGGTTGTCCACCGGCAAACCGGGTTGTGGACAACCAGGCCCCCCAGCGCCGCGATGGCCGGTTTTGTCGGTGTGGGGCGATAGAATGGACATGGGCACGCCCCCAGAGAGGGCGGGGGTTTGACTGGCCCGAGGGACCGTCCGACGTCCTCAGGGTGTGTCAGAGTCCCACCAGTCGAGCACCCGCAGCGCGTGGAAGGTGACCCACTTCGACGGTTCCCCGCCCGGCGCGTCGATTTCGAACCAGACCTCGCCGGGGTGGCGGCGGGCCTGCAGCCACGTTCCGTCGGGCTGCCGTGCGGCGCGGATGATCTCGATGGCCTCCGCCATGCGCGGATCGGGGGCTGTGCCGTCGAACAGGGCGGCGGCGCGGAAGTAGTCGGCTGCGTTGAGGATGTTGTAGAACCAACGGAAGGGGTAGCTGAAGAACCGAACCCACGGTGCGATCGGTTCGCCGGTCGACCGGCGCCGGTAAAGGTTGCGGGACAACAGGTATTCCTCGCCACCGAGGCGAACATCAGCCACAGAGCCGCCGGCCTTCTCGTAGTCCAGCAAGGCCTTCAGCGCGTTGAGGGTCGAGTGGACGGACGAGCGCTCGGCCCCCTCGACCCAGAGGCAGTTCCACCCGCCGTCGGGCAGGCGGTGCTCGATGAACCACTCGGCGATGCCGTGGACGTCGGCGCCCAGCCACAGGCCGTTGGACAGCGTCCACGAGTTGATGCAGACGTCGACCTCGCCGTCCCAGTACGGCAGGTTCTCGTACTCCCACTGGCTGTTGCGCGCCAGCAGTTCGGCCGCGCCGTTGAGCACCGACGCGTCGAGGCCCCAGTCGCGCAGGGCGTTGAGGGACCAGGTTGTCGCGGTCCACGGCTGGCCGTCCTCGGGCGAGCCCTGGAACTCGGCGGGGAAGAACGCGCCGCCGGCCCACTGGCCGTCCGGGTCCTGCAGCGCGAGCAGCCGCGCGCCGAACCCCTCCGTGGCGACGCGGGCGCGCGTCGCCTCCCAGACCTCCGGTGGCGAGCCCGCCAGGTCGCGTTCGACCTGCCAGCGCAGCGCCGGGTCGGAATCGAGCAGCCACGGAAGCACCTCAGCCATGGGCCGACTCTACGGCGGCCTCAGCCCGAAGTCAGCCCGTGGCGGTAGGCGTATCCGACGGCCTGCGCCCGGTCGCGCGCGCCGATCTTGCCGAGGATGCGGTTGATGTGGCTCTTCACCGTGGCTTCGGCCACGAAGAGCCGGTGCGCGATCTCGGTGTTGGACAGGCCGTCGGCGATCAACGTCAGCACGTCCACCTCGCGCGGCGTCAGGCCGTCGGGCGCGGAGGCGGACGCCGGGCGGGGCGTGCCGGAGGTGAGCGCGTCGACGAGGTGGTGCTGCACCGCGGGGTCGATCACGGCCGCGCCGCGCGTCACCTGGCTCAGCGCGCGGCGGATGTCGTCGGCCCCGGCGTCTTTCGTGAGGTAGCCGCGGGCGCCGGCCTGCAACGCGTCGAGCACGGACTTGTCGTCGGCGTACGTGGTGAGCGCGACGACCTGCACGTCGTGGTCGCGGGCGCGGATGCGGCGCGTGGCCTCGATCCCGTCGCAGCGCGGCATGCGCAGGTCCATCAGCACGACGTCCGGCTTCAGCCGCCCGGCCAGCTCGGCCGCCTGATCGCCGTCGGCCGCGGTGCCGACGACCTCGACGCCGGGCAGCAGCCCGAGCAGCATCGACAGGCCGTCGCGGACCACGCGCTGGTCGTCGGCCACGAGCACGCGGATCACGCCGGCGCCCACAGGCTCACCCGGAACCCGGTGCCGGTCGGCGCGGCGTCGAGCTGCCCGCCCAGCAGTTCGGCGCGTTCGCGCATGCCGCTCACGCCGTAGCCGTGGTCGCCGGGTGCCGCACCCGGGCTGCCGAGGTCCTCGACGGTCAGCAGCGTGCCGTCCGGTTCGTAGCTCAGCCGCAGGTCCACGCGCTCGGCGTCGGCGTGCTTGCGGACGTTGGTCAGCGCCTCCTGCGCCACCCGGTACAGCGTCAGCCGCGTCTGCGCGGCCAGCTCCGGTGCCTGCCCGCTCACGGTGACCTCGCACGGGATCCCGGTGTCGCGTTCGAACTCCGCCGCCAGCACCGGCAGCCGTTCCGGGCCGGGCAGGTCCTCGCCGCGCAGCGCGCCGATCGCCTGGCGCGCCTCGGCGAGCCCGTTCTGCGCGAGCTGGTGGGCGCGTTCCACAGTGTCGGTCAGCCGCGGATCAGCTCCACTGTGGACGGACAGCAGCCGCGCGCCTTCGAGGTGCAGCAGCAGGCCGGACAGCGAGTGCGCGAGCACGTCGTGCATCTCGCGCGCGAGCCGTTGGCGCTCGGCCAGCGCTGCCGCGCGGACCTGGGCCGCACGGGTCTGTTCGAGCTCTTCCGTGCGTTCGCGCAGCTTTCGCATGTAGACGCCCAGGCGGTAGAACGCCAGCACGCCGAGCGCGCTCAGCAGCGTCGGCACGGCCTCGTGACGCGCCCCGAACAGGCTCGCCGCCACGAGCGTCGCCACGACCAGACCGGCGACGATCCCACCCCTGCGCGGGTCCAGCCGCGCCGACGCCGTGGCCGCCAGAAGGAACCCGCCGAAGAACCCGGTGCCGTTGGGTTCGAGCCACACCAGCGTCACGGAGCTGGCCAGCACGAGGACGAACAAGCCGATCTCGACCGGCGCCGGCAGCCGCCACTGCTGCACGCCGGACATCAGCATCGCCCCGCCGAGCAGCACGCCGAGCAGGCCGAGCAGCACCCCGAGCCCCTGGCCGTGCAGCGCGGGGTGTGGTTCGGACTTCGCCGCGAGCCACGTGAGCAGCACCAGGATGAGCACCGAGACCAGCCGCTGGACGCGGTGGTCGGCGCTGTTCACGGGTGCGTCGGACACCCGGCCGACGATATCGGCGGGGCGCGCTGGAGTCTTCAACCCTCGGGTGTAGATCGCGCGACCATACTGTCGGCCATGACCACGATCGAGAAAAGCGAGGAACGGCACGCCTCCTGGCTCGAGCTGTTCTTCGACCTGGTGGCCGTGGCCGGGGTCGCGCAGCTGGCGCACCTGGTGCACGGCAGCACGTCCTGGGGCGACGTCGGACTGTACGTGGTGTGCTTCCTGGCTTTCTGGACGGCGTGGATGTGCTTCACCGTCTACGGCAACGTCGCGAAAGGCGCGGCCCGCACGATGCCCGTGCTGCTGGCGATGGCCGGGCTCGCGTTCATGGCCGCGTCGGTGGAGGACATCCACGGCGAGCACGCGAAGGTGTTCGCCATCGCCTACATCGCGGTGCGCGCCTTGGCCGACCGCGTGTGGGAGAGCCGCCGCGGCGTGCGCGTGATCGTCGACTGGCCGGTGGCGCAGCTGGGGTTCGGCGTGGTGCCGTGGGTGGTGTCGCTCTGGGTGGACTCGCCGTGGCGCTACGGGCTGTGGGCGCTGGGGCTGGCGCTCGACCTCGTCATCACGTTCGCGGTGTCCGGTGACCGGCTGGTCGCGAACATCACCGCGAAGCTCGCACACCACGACGGCGCCCGCCCGCGCCCGACACTCGCCCGCCTCGACACCGTCCACTTCGGCGAACGGCTGGGCCTGTTCACGATCATCGTGCTCGGCGAAGGCGTTCTCAACGTCACCGATGCGATGGCCGCCATCCCCGAGTGGAACCACTCCCGCGTGTTCCTGACGGTGATCGCCGCGCTGGCCCTGCTCGCGACCCTCTGGGGCACCTCGCTCAACCAGGGCTTCGGTGGCATCCCGTACCTGGCCGCCGACGCCCTCGGGCCGCGCCTGCTGCTGCCCCTGCACTGCCTGGTGGCCAGCTTGCTGGCCGCGTTCGCCGGCGCGCTGGGCGACGCCGTCGAGTCGGTTTCCGAAGGCCATCTCGAACCGTCCACGCGCTGGCTCCTGTGCGGCAGCATCGCGGCGTTCGCGGTGATCGGCTCCCTCGCCGGGCTGGCGGCGGGCCGCGGGGTCCAGTGGGCCGTGGTGACGGCGATCCCGGGCCTGGCGATCCCGTTGACGTTGGGGCTGGCGGGTCAGACGCTGGCCCCGGCGGTGTTCCTGTGGCTCCTGGTCGTGGCGGCGGGAGCGGGGCTGCTGCGGCGTCGATCGGCGGAGCGGGCGCCCGCGTAGACCCGTGGGTGGACAAGGATTTCCCACCCTGGCGCCGACGCGGTGAGGGGCGCCGGAAGCCACGCTGAGCAGGTCCGAATCACCGATGGGGAGGACCTGCTGATGAAACCCGAACTGCTGCGCCGGCTGCTGCCGAGCCTCGTGCTGAACGTCGCGCTGCCGCTGGTGGTGTACCTGCTGCTGAAGCCCGTCGTGGGGAGCGAAGTGGTGGCGCTCGCGATCTCCGCGGCCATCCCGCTGCTCGTCACGGTGGGCGAGTTCGCCGTCCGCCGACGGCTGGACCCGGTCGGGGTGGTGGCGATCGCGGGGTTCGTGGTGATGCTCGTGGTCCTGGGGCTCACCGGCGGCAACGAGCTCGTGCTGAAACTGCAGGAGGCGGTGCTCACCGGGCCGGTGGGGCTCGTGCTGATCGGTTCGGCGGTGATCGGGAAGCCCTTGCTGCTGCTGGTCCACCGGTTCACAGGCCGTCCCGCGCCGGAGCCGGCCCAGCGCAGGGGGATCACCGTGATGACCGCGATGATCGGCGGGATGCTCACCCTCCACGCGGCGGTGCTGCTGGTACTGGCGATCTCCCTGCCGACCGCGACGTTCCTGGCCGTGGGCAAGCCCGTCGGCTATGCCGTGATCGGCGCTGGGTTACTGGCGATGTTCGTCTATCGCAACCGGCTGCGTGCGGCGTGAAGGAGCCGTGGGTCTTGCGGGGGTACGCGGAGGTCTAGCGGCTCGTCGCCGACCCACGGCTTGAGCCGCTGCCGGCCCGCGACCCGGCCGAGCACCGGCGGATGCGCCGCCTGCTCAGCGGCGCCTTCGCCGCCCGGCGGCTGGCCACACTGCGCGACGATGTCGAGGCGCTGGCCGAGCGGCTTCTCGCGGAGCTGCCCGGCCCGCCTGCCGATTTCCACGCGGCTTTCTCGGCTCCGTTCCCGGAGCTGGTGATCCGGCGCCTGCTCGGCGCGCCGCCCGGTGAAGACCTGGCCCGACGTCGCTCGCGGCAAGCTCGACCACCCCGCGGACGATCTGCTGTCCGAGCTCGTCCGCGATGTCCCGCCCGCCGAAGCCGCCCGGTACGCGACACTGCTGCTCTACGCGGGACACGTCACCACAACGACCGCGATCGACAAGGGCGTCGTGCTCCTCGACAGCCATCCCGCGCAACGCGCCGCCGTCCGGTCCGACCCCGCGCTGGTGCCCGGCGCCGTCGAGGAGATCCTCCGATTTCCCTTGCACCCGCCACGGGGTGGGCGTCCTCGCCGAGCCAAGGCCGGCTTCGCGATCGGCGAGCACCGCGTCGAACCCGGCGACCTCGTCCTGCTGAGCGCGGTGGCGGCGAACCTCGACGAGGCGGCGTTCCCGGACGCCCGCGAGTTCGGCGTCCACCGGGACGCCACCGGCCACCTCGCGTTCGGCGACGGCCCGTACGACTGCCTCGGCGCACCACCGGCCCGGCTGGACCTGCAGGCGGTCTTCACGGCCCTGCCGCGGCTGGTGCCGGACGGGCACTTCGCCGTGCCGGCCGAAGAACCGGGGCTGCGCGCCGATGCCGAGCACGCGGCGTTCGCCGAGCTGCCCCTGACGTGGTGAGCGGTCAGGCCTGCGCCGACGCGAGCAGCTCGCGCAGCGCGGCCGAGAACTTCGGCGCGTTGCGTTGCGGCGCCAGGTGCGCGCCGGGGACCTCGACGAACGGCAGGCCCAGCTCGAGCGCCAGGATCTTCGCCGGCTGGTAGTGGTAACGGCCGCGGCTGGCCTCGCCGGCGACGGGCACGATCTCGGTGCTCGCGCGGCGCAACGCGCGCAGGTCCGGTAGGTAGTCGAAGAACTCGGCGAGCTCGCGGTCGAACAGGCGCAGCCAGTCGGCCTCGTGCGGCAGGCGCAGGTTGGGCAGATCGGGCAGCGCCGCGCCCGCGATGCCGTCGGCGAAGCGCGTGACGGCGCCCATCAGATCACCCGAACGGGCCAGCCGGATCTGGTCGTTCGCGGCCTCGAGCCAGCCCGTGGCGTCGGGCATCAGCTGCACGGCAGGCGGTTCGTGCGCGACGAGCACGGACACCCGCTCGGGGTGGCGCGCCACGAGGTCGAGGCCGATCTGCGCGCCGGCGCTGGTGCCGAACACGGGGATCGGGCCGGCGCCGACGTGGTCGAGCACGGCGAGTGCGTCGTCCGAATGCAGAGAAACCGGCACCGGACCCGACGTGGTGTCCGCACTGGCGAAGTGGCCGCGCCGGTCGTAGGTGACCACGGTGTGGTCCGTCTGCAGTTGCTTGACGAGCGCGCGCAGCGAGTCCGCGCCGCCGGTGCCCCCGGGGATGAGCAGCAGCATCGGGCCCTCGCCACCGGTGCTGACGGCGAGCTCGCCCTCCGCGACCGGGCAGCGGCTTTCCGAGATCATGCCTTGAAGTCAAGCACAACGGCCGTCGCCGAGGCGGCGCAGGATCGCCTCCGCGTCGGCCACGATTCCCTCGATCAGGTCCGCCACCGGCGGCAGGTCACGCAGCAGCCCGACGACCTGCCCGGACGCCAGCACACCGGCCGCCGGGTCGCCGTCGAAGAGGCCCGCGCGCAGCAGCATCGGCGTGTTGGCGGCCATCAGCACTTGCGCCCGTGTTCGCCCGCTTGTGCGCAGCCGCAGGCCCTCGCGCGCGAGCGCGGCCCACGAAAGCCCGCTGAGCCGGCGGAACCGGGCGGCGTTCCCGGCCGCGCGCGCGAACCCGGCGACGGGCCGGACTTCTCCAGCGCGTCGACGAGTCCGGTGCGCAGGACGCGGTGCCCGACGCCGTCGACCTTGCGCGTGACGACCGTGCCGGTGAGGTCGTGGTCCAGGTACAGCTGCTTCACCGCGTCGGGCACCGTGCTTTCGCGCGTGAGCAGGAACCGGGTGCCATCGCGATCCCGGCCGCACCGTACGCGAGCGCGGCCGCCAGGCCTCGGCCGTCGAAGAAGCCGCCCGCTGCGACCACCGGGATGTCGACGGCGTCGAGCACGGCGGGCAGCAGCAGCGTCGTGGCGACGCCACCGGTGTGCCCGCCGCCTTCGCCGCCCTGCACGACGACGCCGTCGGCGCCCCAGGCCGCAACCTTCTCCGCATGCCGGACCGCGCCGACCGACGGCAGGACGACCACGCCGTGGTCCTTGAGCTTGGTGACCAGCTCCCGCCTCGGAGCCAGCGCGAAGGACGCGACTTTCACGCCTTCGGTGATCATCAGATCGACGCGCCGGGCGGCGTCTTCGGCGTCGGCGCGGAGGTTGACGCCGAAGGGGTTTTCGGTGCGGGAGCGGATTTCCTTGATCGCGGCGGCCAGCTCGTCGTAGGTCATGGTGGCCGAGGCGAGGATGCCGAGACCGCCTGCTTCGGCGGTCGCGGAGACGAGCCGGGGGCCCGCGACCCAGCCCATGCCGGTCTGGACGACGGGGTGGCGGACGCCGACGAGGTCGGTCAGCGCGGTTCTCACGACGGAACTTCCTTGTCGCGCAGCGATTTCGGGTCCAGGGTTTCTCGTATCAACCGTAGTTCGTCGTTGCCGGGTGCGCGGGTCTGTCCGGTGCCGGAGGTGTCGAGCGGGAACGACGTCGCCGCGGTGGCGTCCTCGACGGAGACTCCAGGGTGCACGGAAAGCAGCCGCGGCGAGTGGTTCGCGCCGCCGAAGTCGAGCACGCCCAGATTGGTCACCACGTGGTACACGTCGTGGTACGGCAGGGCGTCCGCCCGCGAGTAGCCGACGCCCGACACCACGTCCACGCGGTCGACGAACACCCGCCGGCTGTGGCGTGGCACCCAGTAGCTCGTGCGGTGGTTCACGGTGTTGCCGGGCCCGCCGCGTACGCCGAGAAGCTGCTTCGGGCTTCGCATGCGGGCCGATGGCGGAGATGTTCTGGTTGCCCTCGCGGTCGAGCTGGTTCGCACCCATCACGACGTGCCGTTTTCCGTGCGGCACCACGGTGTCGAGCACCTTGCGGAACGGCTGCCAGCCTTCGACGACGCCGTCGGCCGTCACGAGGGACGCCTCACCGTCGGTGAGCAGCAGATCAGGCTCGAACGTCAGCCGCGCCAGTCTCGCGCCCAGTGAGGGCAGGAAACCCATGGGGCTGACCAGGATCTCGCCGTTGCCGCGGAACAGCTCCGCGCACGCGATCACGGCGTACTCGGCACGCGTCACCTCGGTCATGGCGCCTCCTGGGCCTTGCGGGACACCGGCACCCGGTCGGCGGCACGAGCGGGCCGGCGCGATCGTAGGTTCATGCCGCCTCCTCGGCGAACCGGGCGACTTCGCTTTGGTACCGGGCTTCGTCGCCGGACAGGAACCGGTCGGCGAACTTCGGCCACCGGTCCGGGTCCTTGGCCGAGCTCGCGTAGTGGCGCTGGAAGTTCTCGTCGCGGCCGTAGTCGGGCACGGCGCTGGTGAAGTGCGCGCCGTGCGGGGTTTCGACGACGCCGTGCACGCTCGCGCGGTTGAGCAGCAGGCTCTGCAGGGGCGTGGCGGGCAGCTCCGAAGTGGGGACAACGCGTTCGGCGGAGACGTAACAACGGTCGGCGGCGAGGGCGAACAGCTCGTCGAAGTACGGGTCGGGGCCGAGGTACTGGGCGTTGCCGCGGGCGTCGGCGCGGTTGAGGTGGACGAGCGCCGCGTCGAGCTTGAGCGCGGGGACGGCCAGGAGCTCCTCGCCGTCGGCGTAGGGGGAGTGGATCGTGCGCAGGTGGGGGTTCAGCGTCACGACGTCGGAGCCGAGGCCGGCGCGGGTCGGGAGGAACGGAAGCCGTTGGGCCGCGGCGGAAAGACCGGTGCCGAGCACGCCCTCGTCGTACTCCGTGACCTCGAACGCGCCGGCTTCGCGGGCGCGGGTGAACCACGGGTCGTACGGGACGGAGTCGAGCGTGACGAACCCGAAGACCAGCCGGCGGATCTTGCCCGCGGCGGCGAGCAGACCGACGTCCGGGCCGCCGTAGGACACGACGGTGAGGTCCTTCAGCGGGGAGCGCAGAATCGCCCGCACGAGGGCCATCGGCTTGCGCCGCGAACCCCAGCCGCCGAGGCCGACCGTCATGCCGTCGCGCAGCTCGGCGACGACCTCGTCGGCTGTCATCCGCTTGTCGCTCAAGGCTTTCCCTCTCCGTCGAGGGGGAGCCGGCCGAGCTGGGACCGGTGGTGGCTTCGTTGCTGGCTTCCGCGCCTTCACCTGAACCGGTGTACGGCGCTTGAGCTTGTTTTGTCGGTGGCGCGTGCTTGACTCGTTCGCATGACCACCTGGCAGACCTTCGCGGCGGCCGCCCCCTCGCTGGCCGAGCGCATCCACGAACGCTTCCTCAGCGGCGAGTCCCACGTCCTGGCCACCCTGCGCCGCGACGGCTCACCTCGCGTGAGCGGCTCCGAAGTCTCCTTCCGCGACGACGGCTCCCTGTACGTCGGCTCGATGCTCGACGCCCGCAAAGCCCGCGACCTCCAGCACGACGGCCGCTTCGCCCTCCACGCCTTCCCCGGCATCGAGGAAAACGGCCCAGGCGACGCGAAACTCGCCGGCGTCGCCCGGGAAATCACCGACGACCGCGCTGACTCCGGCAGCCACCTCTTCGAGCTGGACATCCACGAAGCGGTCTACACGTGGGTCGCGGACAACACGCTGTTCGTGGAGTCTTGGCACGCGGGGGGTGCTTGGGTGCGTTTCGCACGTCCGGACAACGGCCCGGTGGAGCGGACGGTGCTGGGATGAGTGATGCGGGGTTGCGAGAGGACGCGGGTCGGGTGGTGTTTGATCGAGTTTCGGTTGCGTGTGTTGGGGTGTCTTGCGGCGGCCTGGGGTTACGTGGGGTTGTGCGGGGTTGGCTTGCTCGCGTGTGTGCGTTTCGCGCGGCCGGACAGCGGCCCGGGGGAGCGCAGGGTGCTGGGTTGAGTGTTGCCGGGGTTGCGTGAGGGTCGGGGCGGCGGTCGGTCGGGACGGGCGGTGCCGTGTGCTCGAGTCTGACTGGGTTTCGGCTGCGCGCGTTGGAGCGTCTGCCGGCGGCCTGGGGTAAGGCCGGGTTCGGCCTGCCCGCAGGTGCACGCGTGCGGTGACGGCGCTGGGCCGGGTGGTTGAATGCGGGCATGCGTCTGGTGGAGGACCTGGTCGACGAGCCCGGCACCCTGCTGATCATCGGACCGTCGAAGGCCAAGGTCACCGGCGGCAGTCCCCGCCCGGCGGCTCGTGCCGACTGGCCCGAGGAACTGCTCCGGGCTCGTGAGGAACTCCTGCCCCGCTCCGCTGTCGACGAGCGGACGCGGCTGCCGGCGTGGCAGCGCTACAACGGCCACTTCTACCGGCACGTCGGCGACGCGCTGCCTGACGCCGCGGCGTCCGGGCGGCTGCTCATCCTCAGCGGTGGCTACGGCGTCGCGAGGGCGGACGAGCAGATCGCGTTCTACGACCGGAAACTCCGCCTTCGTGACTGGCCGCCCGGCACGCTCGAGGCCGCGATCCAGTACGAGGTGCACCGGCTCGGTGCCCGCCGGGTCCTCGGGTTCGGGTCCGCGAGCGCGGACTACGCGAAGCTGCTGCGCCGCGTGCCCTGGGATGTCGAGGCGACGTTGGTGACCGTCGATTTCCACGAAGGCGGCGCGCAGGTGGAAGTTCCGAAGCGGCTCGCCCAGGCCTTCGCCGCGGTGTGGCGGCGTGAGCCGGGGCAGCGGCCGCCGGGGGTCATCGCCGTGCCGCTGTCGTGAGCCGGTTCAGGCCCGGGCCCACAGGCAGAACGGGTGCCCGGCCGGATCGAGGTACACGCGGACGTGCTTCTGCGGCTGGAACGGCGCGAGCCGCGCCCCGGCCGCGACGGCTTTCGCGCCTGCCTGCGCCAGATCGTCGACTTCGATGTCCAGGTGCAGCATCATCTGCTGGTACCCGGGCTCCTGCGGCCACCTCGGCGGCACCAGCTCACGTTCCAGCTGGAACGACAGCCCGGGCCCGCCCTCGGGCGGCCGCAGCGTGACCCAGTCCGGCTCGTCCGCGCCGAGGGGCCACCCCAGCAGCGCCTGGTAGAACTTCGCCAGCGCCCGCGGGTCGGGCGCGCCGAGCACGGTCGCGGTCAGTTTCATCGCCCCAGCGTAGGCCGATCCGCGGCCGGACTCAGAAGCGTTCGATGATCGTCGCGGTCGACATGGCGCCGCCCGCGCACATGGTGACGAGGGCGGTTGCGGTGTCGCGGCGTTCGAGTTCGTGCAGCGCCGTGGTGAGGAGGCGGGCGCCGGTGCAGCCGACGGGGTGGCCGAGGGCGATGGCGCCGCCGTTGACGTTCACGTGCGTGGGGTCGGGGGAGTGCGTGCGCTGCCAGGAGAGGACGACAGAGGCGAACGCTTCGTTGACTTCGAACAGGTCCGGGTCGTCGATGGTCATGCCGGCCCGGGCCAGCACGCGGTCGGTGGCCTGGATCGGGCCGTCGAGGTGGTAGTACGGTTTGGCGCCGACCAGGGCTTGGGCCAGGATGCGCGCGCGGGGGCGCAGGCCGAGGGAGCGCGCCAGCGTGGCGTCCATGAGCAGGAGCGCGGCGGCGCCGTCGGAGATCTGGGAGGACGTGCCGGCGGTGTGGAGGCCGTCGGGCAGCACGGGTTTCAACGCGGCCAGACCGTCCACAGTGGTCTCTCGACGGCCCTGGTCCCGGGTGATCAGGCGGGGTTCCCCGAATACGGGGTCGGGGGCCTTCACCGGGACGATCTCGCGGTCGAACCGACCGGCCGCCCACGCGGCTGCGGCCTTCTGCTGCGAAGAAGCACCGAACTCATCGACGTCCGCGCGCGTGAGGCCGCGCCGCACCGCGATGCGTTCGGCCGCGCGGTACTGGTCCGGCATGGCGATCGACCACGACTCCGGCCGCGGCGATCCGGTGGAGACGCCGGAGCGGGCGGGCCCAGCCGACCCCACCGGCCCACCTGACCCGGCCGCCCCACCCACCGGTTCGCCCCCAACGGCACCCGGCTCATCGACTCCACCCCACACGCCACCCCGACCGAAATGGCACCCGCCGCGATCAGCCCCGCGATCAAGTGCGTGGCTTGCTGAGCCGAGCCGCACTGCGCGTCGATGGTGGTGGCGCCGGTGGTGGGCGGCAGGCCGGCGTGGAGCCAAGCCGTGCGGGTGATGTTGCCGGCCTGTTCGCCGGCCTGGGTCACGGCGCCGCCGATGACCGGCTCGACCAGGGCGGGGTCGATGCCGCTGCGGTCGAGCACCGCGAGGTCCGCCGCGCCCAGCAGCTCGGCCGCGTGCGGGCCCGAGAGCCGGCCGCCGCGTTTGCCGATCGGCGTGCGCACCGCCGCCACGATCACGGGCTCGCCGGAAGAACTAACAGTGTTCACCCATCCGGAATTAGAACATGTTACAGTTAAGCACAAGAACTCCCAGCTGCCGGACGATCTCGATCTTCACCAACTGAGCGCTCGCTCACCAGCGCAGAATCGGTAAAGTAAACGGGTATCACCAAACGGGGTTCCGTAAGTTAACACCGTATGCTCCAATGAGCCATAGAACGTGTTGCAGTGCGCGAATCATCGCCGATCCCGGTGCAGGAGGCAGCCGTGGCCGCTCCGCTTTTGCCCGCCGGTTTCGACTTCACGGACCCGGACCTCTACGCGAACCGCCTGCCGCTGGAGGAGTTCGCCGAGCTCCGGCGCACGGCGCCGGTGTGGTGGAACCCGCAGCGCCGCAACACCGCCGGCTTCGGCGACGACGGCTACTGGGTCGTCACGCGCCACGCCGACGTCAAGGAGGTCTCGCGCGACAGCCAGCTGTACTCGTCGTGGGAGAAGACCGCGATCATCCGGTTCGACGACCAGATGACGTCGGAGAACCTCGACGCTAACCGCCTCGTGCTGCTCAACATGGACGCCCCGCAGCACACGAAGCTGCGTCGCGTCGTCTCGAAGGGCTTCACTCCGAAGTCGATCGCCAAGCTCGAGGACACCCTGCGCGAACGCGCCGAGCGCATCGTCGCCGAAGCGCGCAGCAAGGGCGAAGGCGACTTCGTCACCGACGTCGCGTGCGAGCTGCCCCTGCAGGCCATCGCCGAGCTCATCGGTGTGCCGCAGGAGGACCGCATGAAGATCTTCGACTGGTCCAACCAGATGGTGGCCTACGACGACCCCGAGTACGAGCTCGAACCCCTCACCGCGAGCGCCGAGCTCGTCGGCTACGCCTGGAACATGGCCGAGGAACGCCGCCGCTGCCCGGTCGACGACATCGTCACCAAGCTCGTGCAGGCCGACGTCGACGGCGAAGCACTCGGCTCCGACGAGTTCGGCTTCTTCGTGATCCTGCTGGCCGTCGCGGGCAACGAGACCACACGCAACGCCATCACCCACGGCATGAAGGCCTTCCTCGACCACCCCGGCCAGTGGGCGCGCTACCGCGAGGAAAAGCCCAAGACCGCGCCCGACGAGATCGTCCGCTGGGCCACGCCCGTGGTCGCGTTCCAGCGCACCGCCACGCGCGACACCGAGCTCGGCGGCGCGCACATCCGCCGCGGCGACCGCGTCGGCATGTTCTACAGCTCCGCCAACTTCGACCCCGACGCGTTCGACGAGCCCGAGCGCTTCGACGTTTTCCGGGCGGACAACCCCCACGTCGGCTTCGGCGGCACCGGCTCGCACTACTGCCTCGGCGCCAACCTCGCCCGCCTCGAGATCGACCTCATCTTCTCCGCGATCGCCGACGTCATGCCCGGCATCGCCGAGGTCGCGCCCCCGCAGCGCCTGCGCTCCGGCTGGCTCAACGGCATCAAGCACTACCCGGTCCGCTACGCCTGACCAGGCCCGATCCGCCCGAAACCGGCATGATGGCCAGGTGGCGCAACGCGTGACGGTCGACGTCGAGTTCGGCGTCCGGGTGACGAAGCCCGGTCTCGCCGCGATCTCGGTCGCCGCCGTCCACGCCGACACCGACGAGCTCACCGTCTCCGCCGCCGGCGCCCCTCGCGCCGCTGAGCTCGACCACGGCACGCGCGCCGAGGTGTACGACCTCCCCGCCGGCGAGCACCGCGTGACCTACCACGGCGAACGCACGCTCTGCCGCGCCACCGCCGAGCCCGTCACGCTCGCCGACCTCGCGCGCTACACCCGCCCGAGCCGCTTCTGCCCGTCCGACCGCATGGCCGCCCTGAAGCCCGACCACGGCGACGACCGCGCCCGCGTCCGCGCCATCGCCGACCACGTCCACGAGCGGCTGAGCTACGTCCCCGCCACCCCCCAAGGCCGCGACGCCGCCACCACCCTGAAAGCCGGCGAAGGCGCCTGCCGCGACTTCGCCCACGCCTGCATCGCGCTCTGCCGGGCCGTGGGCATCCCCGCCCGCTTCGCCACCGTCTACGCCCCTGGCCTGAAACCCATGGACTTCCACGCCGTGTTCGAGGCCGGCGTCGGCGGGCGCTGGCTCGTGTTCGACGCGACCCGCCTCGCCCCGCGCCCCGTGATGCTCCGCATCGCCACCGGTCGCGACGCCGCCGACACCGGATTCCTCACGCCGCTCGGCTGCGAGCTCGACTTCCTCGGCGCCACCGTGTTCGCGACCACCGACACCGCGCCGCCGCCCGACGATCACGACAAACCCGTGGTCCTGGCGTGAAAGGTGTGTCCGGTGCGACAAACCCGGCCGCGGCTGGGTAGACAGTGACCGTGAACCGTCAACTGCCTGGGCCGAGCCGGTGGGCCCGCGCGCGTGCCCGGTACCGCTGGCTCGACCACCTCGCGCTGGCCACCAACCGGTACCTCGAGTACGGGGGCTACCACTACGTCGCCTCGATCACGTACTTCAGCCTGCTCTCGCTGGTGCCGATCCTGATGCTGGCGTCGTCGGCCGCGGGGTTCGTGCTGGCCACGCAGCCGCACCTGCTCGACCAGATGCTGCACGCCATCTCCGGCACGCTGCCCGGGGCGCTGGGGGAGAAAGCCTCGGACCTGCTGACGGGGTTCGTGGAGCAGCGCACCAGCGTCGGCGTCGCGGGTCTCGTCGTCGGGCTGTACTCCGGGTGGAACTGGATGAACTCCCTTCGTGACGCGCTCACCGCCATGTACGGCCAGAACCGCTCCGACGCACCGCTGCTGCGCACGATTCTCATGGACGTGCTCGCGCTGCTGGGGCTCGCGGCTGCGCTGCTGGTGTCGTTCGGCATCACGGTGTCGGGGACGGCCATGGGCCGCTACCTGCTGAAACTCGTCGGCGTCGACGACACCAGCTGGGGCCATTCCGTGCTCTCGGCCGCGTCGGTGCCGCTCGCGCTGCTGGCCGATTGGCTGGTGTTCCTGTGGGTGCTCACGCGGCTGCCGCGCGAGCGCGTCGGCTGGCGCAGCGCGATGCGCGGCGCGGTGGCGGCGGCGCTGGGGTTCGAGCTGCTGAAG
Source organism: Amycolatopsis sp. NPDC051372 (assembly GCF_040682095.1). Taxonomy (NCBI): domain Bacteria; kingdom Bacillati; phylum Actinomycetota; class Actinomycetes; order Pseudonocardiales; family Pseudonocardiaceae; genus Amycolatopsis; species Amycolatopsis sp. NPDC051372. The sequence goes on along the minus strand of NZ_JBFBAF010000007.1, from coordinate 109,608 downwards.
CAGGCGGGCGGTATCTACCTGAACTTGATCAGCGCGTCGCCCTCGGGCGTCGCGTTCGGCTCCGTGATCGGTCTCCTGTTTTTCATCTCCCTGATCGCGCGCATGCTCGTGTACATCACGGCCTGGACGGCCACGGCTCGAGACGCGCCGCGGAAACCGGTCCCGCCGCCGTCGCCCACGGAGCTGCGGCCGGTCGTCGCGCCGCGCCGGCACACGGCCGGTCCCCTCGCGCTCGGCGCGGTGCTCGGGGCGCTGGGCACTTTGTTCGCGCTGCGCGGCCGCCGCCGGTCATGAGCCGGGCTTGACCGAGCCCACCACCCACATGCTGAAGTACTGGGAGCCGCCGCCGTACGCGTGGCCGAGCGCCACGCGCGCGCCGTCGACCTGGTAGGCGCCCGCGCGGCCCATCACCTGCTTGGCCGCCTCGGACAACCGCAGCATCCCCGACGCGCCGATCGGGTTCGACGACAGGACCCCGCCCGACGGGTTCACCGCCAGCCGGCCGCCGAGCGCCGTGTCGCCGGCCTCGGTGACTTTCCAGCCCTGGCCCTCCGGCACGAACCCCAGGTTCTCCAGCCACATCGGCTCGAACCAGGAGAACGGCACGTAGATCTCGGCGACGTCCACTTCGGACAGTGGATCGGTGATCCCGGCCTCGTGCCACAGCGCTTTCGCCGCATCGCGCCCGGCCCGCGGGTTCACCTGGTCACGGCCGACGAACGTGGTGGGTTCCGTGCGCATCGCCGTGGCGTGGATCCACGCGGCCCCGCCCGGCACGGCGTCGCCCGCGGCTTCGTCGCCGAGCACCATGGCGCAAGCGCCGTCGGGGGAGGGGCAGGTCTCGTCGTAGCGAATCGGGCCCCACAGCATCTGCGACGCCTGCACCGAGTCCACGGTGATGTCGGCCTGGCGCAAGTGCGCGTACGGGTTGAGCGCCCCGTTGCGCCGATCCTTCGCGGCGACGATCGCCCCGACGTACGCGGGCGCGCCGGAACGCCGGATGTAGGAGCGCACGTGGGGCGCGAAGTACCCGCCCGCGCCGGCGCCCACCGGCATCTGGAACGGCGGCAGGATCGAGAGCCCCCACATCGCGTTGGACTCCGACTGCTTCTCGAATGCCACCATCAGCACGCGCCGGTGCACTCCGGCCTGGATCAGCGACGCGGCGACCAGCGCGGTCGAGCCGCCGACGGAACCCGCGGTGTGCACGCGCCAGCAACGGTTTTCCGGTCGCGCCCAGCGCGTCGGCCAGGAACAGTTCGGGCATCATCACGCCTTCGAACAGGTCGGGGGCCTTGCCGAGCACCACGGCCTCGATGTCGGCCCAGCCGACCTGAGCGTCGGCCATCGCGCGGTCGATCGCTTCGCGCAGCAGGCCGGGCATGGACACGTCGGTGCGCTTCGCGCGGTGGTGCGTCTGGCCGGTGCCGAGCACCGCTGCTTGGTCATCGCGCCTCCAGCACGGCGAGGAGGTTCTGTTGCAGGGCCGGGCCGCTCGTCGCGTGGGCGAGTGCCTTGCCTGCCTCGCCGCGGTTCGGACCACAGCCCGGCGTCCAGACCAAGGTGCGCTTGCAGGCCGGCGATGGCGAGCGAATCGGGCCAGAGGGGAGCGAGCCCGTACGGGTCGAGCTGCAGCGCGAGCACCCGGCGCAGCTGCCCGGCGCTGGCCTTGCCGAAGCCGTAGACGAGCGCGGTGTCGACCTCACCCATGCGGATCTTCAGCCAGGCCTCGTACAACGCCCACGCGGCGTCCATCTCCACGTGCGACTCGTGGATGGGCGGGAAGGCGCCGATGGCGTCGACGGCCGCGATGAAGGAGAACGCGCGCCCGGCCAGGTAGTCCGACGAGCCGGAGCACTAGAACCCGATGTCCGCTGGGGACAATCCGGTCGCGGCGAACACCTCGGCCAGGATCGGCACGAGCATCTCCACGCCGTTGGTGGTGCCGGCGGTCTCGCGGACGTTTGGCGCCTGCGCGAACCCCGCGACGGCGACTTCGGGCATGCGTCCCCCTCACAAGTGGTGGGCGAAGGATTCATACGGCGCGTCGGCCTCGCCGGTCGGTTCGAAGTGGCTGATGTTCTCCAGCGACGTCCACCACTCCTCACGCGGGCGCCACGCCGCGCGCACGCGCATCCCCATCCGCACGTCCTCGGCGGCACAGCCGAGCACTAGGTGCAGGAAGGCGATGTCGGCGCCGTCGAGCAGCACGTAGGCCGCGACGTACGGCGGTTTGATGCGCTGGCCGAGGAAGGGGACGTTGACGATGCAGAACGTGGTGACGATGCCGGTGTCCGGCAGCTCGACCTCATCGGTGGTCGGCACGCCGTCGGTGGGGCACGCGCCGCGCGGCGGGATGTAGACCTTCACGCACGCGGGCATCGCGTACTTCCTGCCCGCGGAAGCACCCGAAACACAACCGACCGAACCACCGCCCCCAGTGGCGAAACGCGAAGACGGCACCCCCGTCGAGGTGGTCACATTCGGTCGCGCGGTCCCATGTGGACGTCGCGCTCAAGCACCGCATCAGCCTCATCGCCAACGCGCTGGGCTCGCCGCCCGAAGACGTGATCGAGCGCGCGCACGGCGCCGGTGTGCCCGTGGCGGCGTTGGCGGGCAAAGGTGCGCACGCGGCGCGGCACGTGGAACGCGGCGTGGATCTCGTGGTGGCGCAAGGGTACGAGGCCGGCGGGCACACCGGCGAGGTCGCGTCGATGGTGCTGGTGCCGGAGATCGCCAACGCCGTCGGCGCACAGGTCCCGGTGCTCGCGGCCGGCGGCATCGGCTTCGGCCGGCAGGCCGCGGCCGCGCTGGCGCTCGGCGCGTCGGGGGTGTGGATGGGCTCGTTCTGGCTCGCCACCGAGGAATACCGCCGCACCATGCCGGGCTCCGGCGCCATGCAGACGGCGCTGGCCCACGCCACGTCGGCCGACACCGTCCGCACCCGCATCTACACCGGCAAACCCGCCCGCCTGCTCAAAACGCGCTGGACGGACGCCTGGGCCGCTCCCGACGCGCCCGAGCCCTTGCCGATGCCGCTGCAGAACCTCCTGGTCTCCCACGCCCACAACCGCATCCACGCCGCGGACGACCCGGCGGTGGTGTCGATGCCGGTCGGGCAGATCGTCGGCCGGATGGACCGTGTCCGCCCGGTGGCCGAGGTGATGGCGGAACTGGTGAATGGCTACGAGGCGGCGCTCGATCGGCTGGACAAGACGCGGTGAGGTCCTTTCAGGACGATCCGTCCTGAAAGGACCTCACCCCCGTCAGCCGCAGGCCACCGGGCCGGAGCTGAAGCTGAAGTGGTCGATCGAGTGCGTGCCCATCACCAGCGTGCCGCTCACGTGTGCGCAGTGACCGTTGGTGCCGGTGACCAGCACGCCGCCCGCGTAGGTCTCGAAGGTGCCCGAGTCCTGTCCCGAGCCGGCAATCCCGTCGACGGTCATGGTCACGCTCATGGCGTGCTTGCCTGACGCGTTGTCGTAGACCTTCGCGCAGTTCGTGCCCCCGTTGGCACTGGAATACCTGAGCTCGACGGTGCCCTGCGTCTCGTCGACCGCGTTGTGCAAAGTCTTCGGGAAGCCACTGACCATGCTGCCCGGGCACGTGCTGACGATCGAGTACCGCCCGGCCGCCTGTCCGGCCGGTGCTGCCGCCAAGACCGCGGTACCGACGAGCGCCACGGCACTGGCGAGCGTGAGAATCCTGCGCATCGAAATCCTTCCCCTGACCGGGTCGCCCCTCGACCCGTTCGTCCCACCTTCGCGGCTGCCGGAGAGACCCGGCGAGTGATTTTCCGGCCAATGTCCGGTTCCGGCCACCGGGTGACCGCGTTACACCCAGCCGCGCTTGGCGGCAGCCACACCGGCGGCGAATCGGCTCTCGACTTGCAGGATTTCGAGGATCGCGCACACGTGCCGGCGCACGGTCCGCTCGCCAGTGCCGGTGCTGCGGGCAATCGCCTCGTCGGTCAGCCCCGCGGCGAGCAGGGACAGCACCCGGCGACGGGCGGGGGTGAGCTCGTCGCCGTCGGCACCGTCGAGCGGCACGGTGTCCGGCGCGGCCCACAGCGCGTCGAACCATTCGGCGAGCAGCTTCAACAGCTCGGGCGAGGTCACGTGCAGCGCACCCGACGCGCCCGTGCGATCGATCGTGACCAGCGCGACGGTGTCGTCCACGTGCATCATCCGCAACGGCACCGACTTGCGGACCCGCGCCTGTTCACCGGCGGCCGTGGACTCGCGGATGCTGCGGGCGCCCCAGCCGTCGGCTGCGTGGGCGGTGTCGTAGATCATCCGGAACGCCGCGCCCGCCGCGAGGGCGTCGGCGGGCGGCAGCAGCACACCCTCGCTCACCCGGTGCCCGCCAGTGCTGCCGGTGAACGTGGCACGCAGCAGCCGCCGCGGGGAGCGGTAGAGGCCGGACGCGAGCCGGGTCAGCTCGTCGTGGTCCTCGATGGCGCGAACCCCTTCGCGGTCGACCGCGGTGAAGCCGCCGGTCGGAGCGACGAGTGCGGTGAACCGTTCCCAGGTGCCCGCGAGATCGGCCTGCAGCTCGGAGATGTGCCGGTGCTGCCGATCGAGCAGTCGCCGCAACGCGACGGCCGGTGGTACGGCACGCGCGAACCGGTCCGCGCCCGAACCGCCGAAGCTGATCACCCCCGCCTCCTGCAGCTCACGCTCGGCGGGGGCGTCCGCGTCGAATGCGCCCACGCCGACCGGCAGCCGGCCTGCGGCGTGAAGCCGGTCGTACGCCCCCGCCGCCTCGGCCGAGACCAGGCCCGCGAGGACCTCCGTCCGTGTGCTCCCGCGCATGCCGCCCCCTGTGGTTCGCCCCTTTCCGGCAAGTCGGGTAATCGGCTGCTCACGTTACGGAAGCGGCGTGCCCGAACGTGCCGACCGGTACACGCCGGCCGGCCAGCGATCGGGACCGGTGGTGCTCGTGCGCACGCCGTACGGGCGC